>DATKBU010000266.1:0-7535 GCA_035513815.1 Egibacteraceae bacterium | reverse complement strand
GTCGCCGGCGATGCTGACGCGCTCGGTGGCTCCGGTCCAGCGGTCGTGGAGGAATACATCGAACAGAGCGTTGGTATCGCCTGTGACAAGGTTCGTGGCTGCCGAGTCGAACGCGACGAAGCGCCCGTCGGCGCTGGTGGCCGCGTTCAAGCTGAGCCCGTCCCCTTGCGCGCCGTCCGATCCCACGCTCACCCGTTCGGTGGCGCCGGTGGCGCGGTCGTGAACAAATATGTCGAACACGCCGTTGGTGTCGCCTGCCACGAGATTCGACGCTTCGGACTGGAAGGCCACGAGCCGACCGTCGGCGCTCATCGCCGGCTCCCCGCTGTTCGCGTCGCTCTGGGCACCGTCGCTGGCGATGCTAACCCGCTGGGTCGCGCCCGTGGCTCGGTCGTGGACGAACACGTCGCGCTCGGCGTTGGTGTCGCCGTCGATGAGGTTCGTGGCCAGGGAGTGGAAGGCGACGAATCGGCCGTCGGCGCTGACCGCGCCAGCGGAGCTGTGTCCGTTGCCCTGGGCGCCATTCGAGCGCACGCTGATGCGCTCGGTGGTGCCGGTGTCGCGGTCGTGGACGAACACGTCGTGCTCGGCGTTGGTATCGCCCGGGACGAGGTTGGTGGCTGCCGAGTCGAACACGACGTAGCGGCCGTCCGCGCTGATCGCCCGGCTGAAGCTTTCGCTGTTGCCCTGCGTGCCGTCGGAGTGAACGCTGATGCGCTCGGTGGCGCCGGTGTCGCGGTCGTGGACGAACACGTCGAACTTGGCGTTAGTGTCGCCTGCAACGAGGTTCATGCTCTCGGAATCGAAGGCGACGTAGCGGCCGTCGGCGCTGACCGCTGCGTCGAAGCTGTCAAGATTGCCCTGGGTTCCATCGGTGTGCACGCTGACCCGCTCGGTGCCCTGCGGCTCCACCGCCAGGACCGGGGCGGACGTGATCGACACCATGCTCGCCGCCAGCCCGCTCGCCATCGCCAGACGGCAATGCCGACCGGTCATCGACTCCTCCAGTCACCACGCAGGCCGTGGACCCTACCAAGATGGACGCGATCAAGCGGGTGGTGGGTGGCCTGGGTCTGGAATGATGTCGCTGACGCCGGCGGATGACCGCGCGCGGTGGCGTTCGGCCTGAAGCTGAGGCGGCAGCTGAATACGGGGCTCGATCACGAGGAGGTCGCAATGCAGATGCCCAAACCGTCGGAAGCCGACAAGGAGCGCTTCCACCGACTGGTCCCCGCAGACCCGCGGGTGCAGACCAAGCCGATGTTCGGCAACGTCGGGGCGTTCGTGAACGGCAACATGTTCATGGGGCTGTTCGGCGCGGACGTCGGGCTGAAGCTGCCCGAGGATGCCCGGCAGGAGCTGCTCGCCATCCAAGGCGCCGGCCCGTTCGGACCCGCCGAACGGCCGATGGGCGGCTATGTGACACTCCCTGCGGACGTTGCCGAGGACCCAGAGCAGGCCGACCCGTGGGTCAGCCGGGCGCTGGAGCACGTGGGCGCGCTGCCGCCCAAACAGGCGAAGAAGTAGCGCCGGCGGCGCCTCGCGGCCTCAGGCGTCCACGCCCGGCGTCGGGAAGCCCTCGGTCATCGAACGGACCTCGCGACTGATCGCCTCGAGCGCCGCCTCGTCGGATGCCTTGGCCGCCTCGACCCCGCGGTCGATCCATTCGGCGATCGCCCCCATCTCGTCCTTGCCCATGCCCCTCGTCGTGACCGCGGGCGTGCCGATGCGGATCCCCGACGGATCGAACGGCTTGCGCGGATCGAACGGCACCGTGTTGTAGTTGCAGACGATCCCGGCGCGGTCCAGAGCCTGGGCCGCCGGCTTGCCGCCGATCCCCTTGCTGGTGAGGTCGACGAGGATCAGGTGATTGTCGGTGCCGCCCGACACCAGCTCGAAGCCGCGATCCGCCAGGGCCTCGGCGAGCGTTCGGGCGTTGTCGACGATGGCCTGCGCGTACTCGCGGAAGTCAGGCTGCGCCGCCTCCCGTAGCGCCACGGCGATCGCGGCGGTGGTGTGATTGTGCGGCCCGCCCTGCAGCCCGGGAAACACCGCTCGGTCCAGGGCCTTGGCGTGCTCGGTGTCGCTGAGGATCATCGCGCCGCGCGGGCCGCGGAGCGTCTTGTGGGTGGTGGTGGTGATCACCGGGGCGTGGCCGACCGGCGTCGGGTGCGCGCCGCCGGCGATGAGCCCGGCGATGTGGGCGATGTCGGCGACCAGCAGGGCATCGACCTCTGCGGCGATCTCGGCGAAGCCGGCGAAGTCGATGATCCTCGGGATGGCGGTGCCGCCGCAGAAGATCAGCTTCGGCCGCTCGTCGCGTGCGATCTGCCGGACCTGTTCGAGGTCGACCCGCCCGGTGTCCTTGCGCACCTCGTAGGAGACGCTGCGGAACCACTTGCCGGTGATCGACACGCTCCAGCCGTGGGTGAGGTGCCCGCCGTGGGGCAGCGACATGCCCAGCACGGTGTCGCCGGGCTCGAGGAATGCCAGGTACACGGCGAGGTTGGCCGGGGATCCTGAGTACGGCTGCACGTTCGCGTGGTCGACGCCGAACAGCGACCGTGCCCGCTCGATAGCGAGCTCCTCGATCTGGTCGATGATCTGCTGGCCCTCGTAGTAGCGCCGCCCCGCGTACCCCTCCGAGTACTTGTTGGTCAGCACCGTGCCGGTAGCGGCCAGGACGGCGCGCGACACGTAGTTCTCCGAAGGGATCAGCCGGATCTTCGCAGCCTGGCGTTCGGCCTCGGCCTCAACCAGCTGTGCGATCTGCGGGTCGGCGTCCGCGAGCGCGTCGGATAGGTCGGTGCCGTGCATGGGGCTCATCCTTCCAGCGGTGGGCAGGAGCACATGAGATTACGGTCTCCGAAGGGCTGGTCGATCCTGCGCACAGGCGACCAGTACTTCCCCGGCCGGGTCGACGCCAGCGGGTAGGCCGCGAGCTCGCGGGAGTAGGGCCGATCCCAATCGTCGCGGATCAGCATCTGGGCGGTGTGCGGCGCGTTGCGAAGCGGATTGTCGTCAGTTGGCCATTCGCCTGCGGCCACTCGATCAATCTCGGCTCGGATCGCGATCATGGCGTCACAGAACCGATCGAGCTCGCTGAGATCCTCGGACTCGGTCGGCTCGATCATTAGCGTCCCGGCGACGGGGAAGGACACAGTCGGGGCGTGGAATCCGTAGTCGATGAGGCGTTTGGCGACATCATCGACGCTGACGCCGGTCTGCTTGGTCAGCGGGCGCAGATCGAGGATGCATTCGTGCGCCACAAGGCCGTTGCGGCCCGTGTACAGGACCGGATAGTGCTGCGCCAGCCGCCGGGTGAGGTAGTTGGCCGCCAGCACCGCCACCTGCGTTGCCCGGGTCAGGCCGTCGGCGGCCATCATGCGGATGTACGCCCAGCTGATCGGCAGGATCGACGGCGAACCGTACGGCGCCGCCGACACCGGCCCGATCCCGATCCGCCGCGCGACGTCGGGGTGCAGCGGATGCGATGGGAGATACGCCGCGAGATGCTCCCGCACCGCGACGGGCCCCACGCCCGGGCCGCCGCCGCCGTGGGGGATGCAGAAAGTCTTGTGCAGGTTCAGGTGAGACACGTCGCCGCCGAAGGCGCCGGGCTTGGCCAGCCCCAGCAGGGCGTTCAGGTTCGCGCCGTCCACATAGACCTGGCCTCCGGCGTCGTGGACGATGTCGCACACCGTCGTGATCTGCTCCTCGTACACGCCGTGTGTCGAGGGATAGGTCACCATCAGCGCCGCGAGGGTCTCGCGATTGGCCTGGGCCTTGTCCTCGAGGTCGCCGAGATCGACGGTGCCGTCGTCGGCGGCTTTGACGACCACCACTCGCATCCCCGCCAGCACCGCGGATGCGGCGTTGGTTCCATGCGCGCTCGACGGGATCAGGCAGACGTCGCGCCCTGTGTCGCCTCTGGCGGCGTGGTAGCCCCGGATGGCCAGCAGCCCTGCCAGCTCGCCCTGGCTGCCGGCGTTGGGCTGCACTGACACCCGCGCGTAGCCTGTGAGCTCGGACAGCCAGGACTCCAGCTGCTCGATGAGCGCGATGTAGCCGGCGGCGTCGTCGGCCGGCGCGAACGGATGGATGCGCGCGAACTCATCCCAGGTGACCGGCTCCATCTCGGTCGTGGCGTTCAGCTTCATCGTGCACGAGCCCAGCGGGATCATGCCGCGATCCAGCGCGTAGTCGGCGTCCGCCAGGCGGCGCAGGTAGCGCAGCATCGCCGTCTCCGAGCGGTGCGAGCTGAAGACCGGATGGGTGAGGTAGCCCGATGTCCGCCGCAGCCCTTCGCTGATCGCGTCGCCGCGGACCCCGTCGAGATCCCCCGGATCGGCGCCGAAGGCCGCGCAGACCGCGGCGAGATGCTGCGCCGAGGTGGTCTCGTCGCAGGAGAGCGCGACGTGATCGTCGTCGACTCGACGCAGCGTGACGCCCCGCTCACGGGCGGCCTGCCAGATCGCCTCGGCCCGCCCCGGAACGCGCGCCAGCAGGGTGTCGAAGAACGCGTCGTGCACCACCTCCGCGCCAGCGGCGCCCAGCGCCTGGGCCAGGGATGCGGCCCGGGCGTGCACTCGCTGAGCGATCTCTCGCAGGCCCTCCGGGCCGTGGTAGACGGCGTACATACCGGCGATGACCGCGAGCAGGACCTGCGCGGTGCAGATGTTCGACGTCGCCTTCTCGCGGCGGATGTGCTGCTCGCGGGTCTGCAGCGCCAGGCGATAGGCGGGCGCGCCGTCGGCGTCGACGGACACCCCGACCAGGCGCCCTGGCAGCATGCGCTCCAGGCCCGAGCGCACCGCCATATAGCCGGCGTGAGGGCCGCCATAGCCCATCGGCACGCCGAACCGCTGACTGGAGCCGACGGCGATGTCGGCGCCGATCTCGCCTGGCGCGCGGAGCAGGCACAGCGCGAGCAGATCCGCGGCGACCGCGACCAGCGCGTTCCGCTCGTGGGCGGCGGCGATGAGCCCTTCGTGGTCTCGAACGGCGCCGCTGGCGCCCGGGAACTGCAGCAGGAGGCCGAACAGGTCGCCGTCGGGAAGCCCATCAGCAAGATCGTCGACCACGACGTCGATGTCCAAGGGCTCGGCCCGCGCCTGCACGAGCGCGATCGTCTGCGGCAGGCAGTCCGCGTCGACCACGAAGCGCCGCGATGCTCCGCCGGTGACTCTGGAGGACAGCGTCATCGCCTCGGCCGCGGCGGTTGCCTCATCCAGCAGGGAGGCGTTGGCGATGGGCAAGCCCACCAGGTCGCTCACCGCGGTCTGAAAATTGAGCAGCGCCTCCAGTCGTCCTTGGCTGATCTCCGGCTGGTAGGGGGTGTACGCGGTGTACCAGGCCGGATTCTCCAGCACGTTGCGCAGCACCACTGGTGGAGTGATCGTGTCGTAGTAGCCCAGGCCGATCATCGTGATCGTGGGGCGGTTTCGCGCGGCGAGCGCGCGCAGCTCGGCGATGGCGTCTTGCTCGGAGGCCGGCTCGGGCAGTCGCAGACGCTCGACGTCGCGGATGGCCTCGGGCAGCGCCGCCTCGGTCAGCTCGTCGAGCGACCCATAGCCGACCGCGGCCAGCATCTTGGCCTGCTCATCCCGCGAGGGCCCGATGTGTCGAGGCGCGAATCCGGATCCGCGAGAGCCTTCGCGGCCATCGTCGGGCTGCAGCGTCGCGTCGGCCATCACAGCTCTCCATCTCGCAGCGGCCCGGCTTCGATGGCGAGCCTCGCAAGGTCGTGAGTCTAGCTCGGCGCCGGGACTCCTCAGATTCGGCTGCCTGAGCTGGCGCGACGCGCAACGTTCGAGCGGTCCGTGGACGCATCCCAGCGGCGGATCGGGCGCGGGCGCCGTCCGGAGGATAGGCGGACCACTCGGTGCGCGCCCAGTCCGCTCGGGAGATCCGTGTTGGCGACGCCCGGATCTTGCGCGTTCATTGGACGCAGAGGGATCTCCCTATCACCGGATAGGAGGGGAGCGATCATGACGATTGCCGATCCCCCAGTTTCCAGCCCATCACGGCGGTGGCCGCGGCGCGAGCTGAACGAAGCGCTCAGGGCCAGCCACACGCAGGCGATGTGGTGCATCGAGCCGCGCATCCTGCCGTACGAGCCGGCGCCGCGAGCGTGGGCATGGCGCTGGGACTGGCAGACGATCGCTCAGCTCGCGCGTGACAGCGCTGAGGTTGGCCCTGCTCGTGAGGACGGCGGTCATCGGGTTGTCGGCTGCGCCAACCCTGGGCTGCGGCGAGGCTACGGGCAAGCAGTCTGCGGCGCGACGCAGACGCTGTGGGCCGGAATCGAATATCTCGCTCCGCATGAATCATCGAGAGCGCACCGGCACAGCCCCACGGCCATACGGTTCGCTGTGCTGCCGGGGACCATCTGGACCACCGTGAACGGCGAGCGCTGCCTGATGGCGGCCGGCGACGTGATCGTGACGCCGGCGTGGGCCTGGCACGACACGACCAACGGCAGTGACGATCCCGCCCTCTGGCTGAACGTGGTCGATCTGCCGCTTCAGGCATACCTGGATGCCCAGTTCGTTGAGGATCATCCATTGACTCCGCGACAGTCCGTGCTCGACACGCATGCCAGCCAGCGCGCCTGGTCGACGCCGGGCTTGGCGCCGCAGCATCTGCCGTCCGCGGTGGAGGCGGGCTGGCGCGGCGGGCCGGACGGGGTCGTCGCGGGACCCCGCACCGCGGCGCTGCGCTACCCGTGGCCGCGCACGCTTGAGGCTCTGGAGCTGCTTCGCGGCGACGGTCATGACCCATGGGACGGAGTTCTGCTGCACTACACCGATCCGCTCTCGGGAGGGGCCGTCAGCCCGACGATGGGCGTCGCGATGCAGCTGCTCCCTGCCGGGTTCGCGTCGCTGCCCCACCGCCACGTTCATTCGGCGGTCTACCAGGTGTTCGAAGGCTCAGGGTTCAGTGTGATCGACGGCGTGCGGATGGACTGGCGTCAGGGGGATGTGTTCGCCCTGCCGCCGTGGGCGCTTCATGAGCATCACGCGCCGCACGGCGATGCGACGCTGTTCTCGGTCACTGACCGCCCCGCCGTGAGCGCTCTGGGACTGGAGCGAGTGGCTGAGCGCCGCGAACGACAGGATGTCCGCTCGAGCTTCACGGGCGAGGGGTAGCAGCACGCACGCCGCGGAGTCAGGCAACGATTTCGGTCGCCCGCTGCGCGCCGGTAGGCTGGCGCACGATGCGACAGCGGACCTTCGCCAGTCTGTTCGCGGGCGCGGCCCTCGGGACCACAGGGCTGTTCGCCGCGTTCACCGTGGCGCCCCTGATCGCCGCGCGCATCACCGGGTCGGCGGCGCTCAGCGGCGTGCCCGGTGCGGCCGCGGTGCTCGGTACTGCTCTCGGCGCGGCGCTGGTGACGCGCTGGAGCCGCCGCGGCGGCCGTCGGCTGGGACTGAGCCTCGGCTACGCGGTGGGCGCGGTGGGCGGCGCCGTCGCTGCGGCGGCGGTGCAGCGGGCCTCGTTCTTGCTTCTGGCGGTCGGCATGGTCGTGCTGG
>DATKBU010000265.1:0-3096 GCA_035513815.1 Egibacteraceae bacterium | reverse complement strand
TACGGCCATGAGCGACGCTTCGAGCCGCCTCGTCCAGAAGCTGTGGAGCCACTGTCAGGTCCTCCGCGACGACGGGCTGTCGTACCAGGACTACCTGGAGCAGCTCACCTTCCTGCTGTTCCTCAAGATGGCCGACGAGCGCGAGCGGCTGACCGGGGAGGCGCAGCCGGTGCCCGACGGGTTCCGGTGGACCGATCTGGCGGCGCCGCAGATGGAGGGGGAGAGGCTCGAGAAGCACTACCGCAAGACGCTCTCGACGCTGGGCAAGGCGCCCGGGATGCTGGGCCTGATCTTCCGCAAGTCCCAGAACAAGATCCAGGACCCCGCCAAGCTGCGCCGGCTGATCGACGAGCTCGTCGCCAAGGAGGACTGGCTCTCGCTCTCCGCCGACGTCAAGGGCGACGCCTACGAGGGGCTGCTGGAGAAGAACGCGCAGGACGTCAAGGGCGGCGCCGGCCAGTACTTCACGCCGCGCCCCGTGATCCAGGCGATGGTCGACTGCATCCGCCCGCGGCCGGGGGAGATCGTCGTGGATCCGGCGTGCGGCACCGGCGGATTCCTGCTCGCGGCGTATGAGTTCGTGGCCAGGGAGTACGAGCTCGATCGGGACCAGAAGAACCACCTCCGCTTCGAGGCGCTGCGCGGGATCGAGCTGGTCGACGGGGTCTCGCGCCTGTGCGCGATGAACCTGCTGCTCCACGGCATCGGGCCGACCGACGGCGAGCACGACCCGCCGATCGAGACCGACGACGCCCTGCGCGAAGAGCCGGGGTTCCACGCCGACGTGGTGCTCACCAATCCGCCGTTCGGCAAGCGGTCGAGCATCACGGTGGTGGCCGACGACGGCAGCGCCGAGCGCCAGACGCTGACCTACAACCGGCCGGATTTCTGGACCACCACCTCGAACAAGCAGCTCAACTTCGTCCAGCACTGCCGCAGCCTGCTCAAGGTCAACGGGCGGGCTGCGATGGTGGTCCCCGACAACGTGCTGTTCGAGGGAGGCGCTGGCGAGACGGTGCGGCGGAAGCTGCTCGCGAGCACCGATCTCCACACCGTCCTGAGGCTGCCGACCGGCATCTTCTACGCCCAGGGGGTCAAGGCGAACGTGCTGTTCTTCGACAACAAGCCGGGGAGCGACACGCCCTGGACGAAGGAGGTCTGGGTCTACGACCTCCGAACGAACAAGCACTTCACGCTCAAGGAGCGGCGGATCACGCGGGCCGACCTCGACGAGTTCGTGGCGTGCTACCGGCCCCAGGATCGCCACCGCCGCGAGCCGACCTGGAGCGAAGAGAGCCCCGAAGGTCGCTGGCGACGGTACGGCTACGACGAGATCGTCCAGCGCGACAAGGCCAGCCTCGACCTCTTCTGGCTGCGTGACGAGAGCCTGGAGGATGCTGCCAACCTGCCGGAGCCGCACGTGCTGGCGGAGGAGATCGCGGACGACCTACGGGCGGCGCTGGAGCAGATCGAGGACGTGCTGGGGGATCTGCAGCAGCGGGCGGAGGCGACGGATGGACGTTTCAGCTGAAACGCCTGCTGCGCCCGGTCGCGGATCTCGAGGTCGGGATCGGGCCGGCGTACCGGCTGCTCAGCCCGCGTACGCGGTGGCGCGACCAGCGGTCGCGACCGTGGCCCGCTGGCTGAGGCGGGAGGCGTTGCGTGCGTCGTCGCCATCACCATCATCGTCCGCCGGGAGGGGCCGGCGCTCGCTCGGGCGAGCGCGTGAGAGGATGGGGCGACCGTCTCGACCGCGACGACCCAGGAGGGAGGTCCTCATGCCCGCGAAGCCGCAGAACCTTCTCACCGCGCCGCTGAAGGCGTTCGAGCCCCAGGCCTACGCGCTGGTGCGCGTCGTCACCGGCTTCCTGTTCCTGTGCCACGGCACCCAGAAGCTGTTCGGCTTCCCGGCGCCGGTGCCGGAGGGGGCGCCCGCCTTCGTGCTCTACCTCGGCGGCGGCATCGAGCTGGTGGCGGGCGCGCTGGTGATGATCGGGCTGTTCACCGGCGCCGCGGCGTTCATCGCCTCGGGGCAGATGGCGGTGGCCTACTGGATGGCGCACGGCACCAGCTCGCTCTTCCCGCTGAACAACGGCGGCGAGCTGGCGGCGCTCTACTGCTTCGTGTTCCTGTTCATCGCCGCGCGCGGCGCCGGGATCTGCAGCGTCGATCGGGCGCGGGGCGCCGCGGGTTCCTGAGCGTCGTGCTCTCGGAGGCGAGACCGCGCGACCGCCCTCGCATCGATCCATTCACGCCGAGAGCGCCATTCACGGCGTGCATGGCGACGCTCGCGAGGCGAGAGCCCAGGCTCGCGGCCATCGCGCTAGGGTCGCGCCCATGCGCCACCTCGACGCCGCCGCGCTGGCCGCGCTGCTCCCTCCCGCCGACCTGATCGAGGCGCTGCGCGCCGGCTTCCGGTCGGGGTGCACGCTGCCGGTGCGCCACCACCACACGATCCCACGGTCGGGTGAGCCCGACGCGCTGCTGCTGCTGATGCCGGCGTGGACCGACGGCGGGTGCCTCGGAGTCAAGATCTCGACGGTGTTCCCCGGCAACGGGGCGCGCGGTCTGGGCGCGGTGCAGGGGAGCTACGTGCTCTCCTCGGCGAAGACCGGGGTGGCGATGGCGTCGATGGACGGGCTCGAGCTGACCCTGCGACGAACCGCCGCCGCCTCGGCGCTGGCGGCGAGCTACCTCGCGCGCGAGGACGCCGCGCGGCTGCTGGTGGTGGGCACCGGCAACCTGGCGCCGCACCTGGCACGCGCGCACGCCGCGGTGCGTGGGGTCGCCCGCGTCGGAGTGTGGGGGCGCGACCCCGCAAAGGCGGCGGCGGTCGCCGCGCGGCTGCGGAGCGAGGGCTTCGACGCGTGTGCCGAGCCCGACCTCGAGGCCGCCGCGCGCGCGGCCGACGTGATCTCGTGCGCGACGCTGTCCGAGCAGCCGCTGATCCGCGGTGCCTGGCTGCGACCGGGCACCCACCTCGACCTGGTCGGCGCCTTCACGCCGCGCATGCGCGAGAGCGACGACGAAGCGGTGCGGCGCGCCGAGGTCTTCGTCGACACCCGGGAGGGCGCTGAGTCCGAGGCGGGCGACCTG
>DATKBU010000264.1:0-2962 GCA_035513815.1 Egibacteraceae bacterium | reverse complement strand
AGCCGGCCATTGGTGGTCTTGCGCGCCATCGCCTCCCCGCCGGGCACGCTGATGGTGCAGATCACGCCCCGCTCCTGGGGGTCGATCTCCTCGCCGATGGACGCGGCGATCATTGTGCGCGGCACCGCGTTGATCGCCGGCCCGCCGACGTCCAGGCCCAAGCCAGGCTTGGTGACTGTTCCCACGCCGTCGCCGGCGCGGAAGGACACTCCGGGATCGTCCGCCCAGGCCAGCCGCACGGTCACATGCGCGCCGTCGGTGACGTCCGGGTCGTCGCCGGCATCCTTGACGACCACGGCTTCCGCCCAGGTGCGATCGGCGTCCGTCTCGGCCCGCTCGATCGCAAAGGGGATGCGCTCGCGGCCCTGGAACGGCTCGGGCAGCGCGATGTCCACTTCTGGGGGCGCCGCCTCGCCCGCGAGCAGCCGCGCCGCGGCCTTCGCCGCCGCCGCCGAGCAGGCGCCGGTCGTCCAACCAGTCCGCAGGGCCTCCTGGCGCACCTTGGCGGTGCGGGGAAGGTCAGGCTCGCTCAGCTCAGGATCCATGATCAGCATCATCCCGGCGCCGGCGCCGCGCGCCGGAACTCGTGGCCGAAGTCGGGGGCGTACAGATGGCTGCGGCCTCCTTGGGCGTCGAGCGCGGGGCCGACGAGGATGAGCGTGTGCTTGTGCAGCTTGGCGTCGCGCAGTGTCCGCGCCAGCTCATCGAGCCGGCAGCGGTACACGGCCTCGTCCGGCCACGTTGCACGGTAGACGACAGCGCAAGGCGTGTCGTTGGGGTATCCGCCGGCGAGCAGCTCCGCCTGCAGCTTGCGCCCGCGCTTCGCCGACAGGAACAGCGCCATCGTCGCGCCGTGCGCGGCGAAGGCGCGGACGTCTTCGTTGCCTGGCATCGGCGTGGCGGTCGGCAGCCGGGTGAGGATGACGGACTGGGCGATCTGGGGAACGGTCAGCTCGCACCCGACCGCCGCGGCGGCGGCGCTGAGCGACGACACCCCGGGCACGATCTCCCACTCCAGCCCCAGTGCCTCGCAGCGCGCGATCTGCTCACCCACCGCCCCGTACAGGGAGGGGTCGCCGGAATGGACGCGGGCGACCTGCAGCCCGTCGCGCGCCGCCCGCCGGTAGATCTCGGTGACATCCTCGAGCGTGAGGCGCGACGAGTCGACGATCTCTGCGTCAGGCCGCGCCCCCGCGATCGCCTCGGCCATGACCAGGCTTGCGGCCCACACGACGATATCGGCCGCGGCGATCAGGCGGGCCGCGCGCAGCGTCAGCAGGTCAGCGGCGCCCGGGCCGGCCCCGATAAACCACACCCTGCCGACGTCGGGCCGGTCGCCCGCCGCCGTCACAGCGCCCCCCCGCGCGCGCCTCGGGGCCGAGTGACGATCACCGTGGACAGGTAGGGCGCAGCGTCCGCGGGGGTGCCCGCCAGCCCGCTGACCTGCTCGCGCTGCATGCCGAGGCGGGCGCCGAACACAGCCTCGTCGATCCGCCCGGCTTCCTCGATGAGGCGCCGCACACGCGGAAGGCGCCGACCGCCCTTGTAGGCGATGACGGTGTCGAAGTCGGCCAGCGCCGCAGCCAGCCGCTCCTCGCCCGCGGTGAACGGCAGCAGCGCCAAGCGCTGCGCGCCTTCGGCGAGCACAGTGCCGCTGCGCGCAGCCAAGTCCTGCATCGCCGTGATCCCCGGGACTGTGGCGATCCTGGTCCCCGGCGCGAGCGCCGCCACGGTGTCGGCCAAGTACGTGAACGTCGAGTACAGATTGGGGTCGCCGATCGTGGCGAACGCCGCATGGGCGCCGATGCGCAGGACTTCGGCGACGGCCTGGCCGGCGGCGTCCCAGCTGCGATCCCGCTCCGCCGGATCATCCCCGAGCGCGAAGACCAGGCGCCGCAGGCGATCTCCAGGCAGATGGGCCGCGACGACCTGCTCTGCGTAGCCGGGCCTGCCGTCGGAGGCCACGGGTACGAACACCTCGTCGGCCTCGGCGAGCACAGAGATCGCCTTCAACGTGATCAGCTGCGGATCGCCGGGACCGACGCCGACGCCCGTGAGCGTCCCGCCGGTCATGCCGTCACCGCCTGACGCGCCGCGGCGGCCACAAACCTGCCAGCGACCTGCGGGCTCGCGGCCCAGTGCGTGTGCAGGTAGCTGGCGTGCACGCCTGCGACGACGAAGCCCTCCCGCTCGCCGTCGGCCAGCTGCCACGCGGCCTGCTGTCCGCTGTTCGGGACAACGGTCGAGTAGTGGAACTCGTGACCGCGCGCCACCGCGCCGCGGGCCCACAGCGAGTCAGCGGCGGCGACGGCCTCGCGGTAGCCGAGCGTGAGCTGCTCGGTCATGTGCGCCTGGGCGTGGATGACGCCGCACATCGGCAGCCCGTCCAGGCTCTCGCACAGATACAGCAAGCCGCCGCATTCGGCGAGCACAGGGCGCCCGGCGCGGACGAAGTCGGCGATCTTGCTGCGCAGGCTCGTGTTGGCCGACAGCGCCGGCGCGTGCGCCTCGGGAAACCCGCCGCCGAGGTACAGCGCGTCCGCGCCGTCCGGCAGCCGCTCGTCAGTCGTGGGATCGAAGACGGCGATGTCCGCGCCAGCCGCGGCGAGCAGCTCGAGGTTCTCGGCGTACAGGAAGCTGAACGCGGGGCCCGCGGCGATCGCGATGCATGCCCTGGCGGCCGCCGGCGCGCCGGCCGGCGGCGCAGCCCACGGTTTGGCGTCGAGCGCGGGCGCGCTCGCCGCGATGCGGGTGATGGCCTCGGTGTCGCAGGCCTGGCCGACGCGGCGCGCGAGCTCCTCCACGATGCGGGCGGCCTGCATGCCCTGCTCGGCGACCGGTACGAGGCCCAGATGCCGCGACGGCGCGCTGATCAGCGCATCGCGATGCAGGACCCCGAGCAGCGGGAGGCCCATCGGGGCGAGGGCGTCGCGCAGGATCTCAGCGTGGCGTTCGGAGCCGA
>DATKBU010000263.1:0-5904 GCA_035513815.1 Egibacteraceae bacterium | reverse complement strand
CAGGGTGATCCCGTAGGCGGCCGACGGCGCAAGCGCCACGCCGTCTGCGTCGCCGCCGATCAGCGCAGCGACCAGACCCCGGATCTCCTCGACAGGGGCGAAGAAGTCCGCTGCGGTGATCGTCCAGGGAAGGGTCTTGCGCCCGACCGCCTCCACGCCGGCGGCTGTGACCGCCTTCAGCTGCGGCGCCATATAGGCGCAGTTGAGGTAGGTGACGTCGTCGGGGATGTCGAACAGCTCCTGTTGCGATGCGAGAGCCGAGGACACCGCCGGACTCAGTGGTCGCTGGGCTGCGGCAGCCAGCTCATCATCGAGCGCAGCTCGCTGCCGACCTTCTCGATCGAGTGCTCCGCGCCCTGACGGCGCATCGCGCTGAAGGCGGGGCGGCCGGCGGCGTTCTCCAAGATCCAATCGCGAGCGAAGGAGCCGTCCTGCACGGCGGCCAGCACTTGGCGCATGCGGTCTTTGACGCTGTCGTCGATCACGAACGGGCCGCTGGCGTAGTCGCCGTACTCGGCGGTGTCCGAGATCGAGTAGCGCATCCGCGCCAGCCCGCCCTCATACATCAAGTCGACGATCAGCTTGAGCTCGTGGAGGCACTCGAAGTAGGCGACCTCTGGCTGGTAGCCCGCTTCGGTGAGGATCTCGAACCCCTTCTGCACCAGCGCGGACATGCCGCCGCACAGCACGGCCTGCTCGCCGAACAGGTCGGTCTCGGTCTCCTCGCGGAAGGTGGTCTCGATCAGCCCGGCGCGCGTGGCGCCGATGCCCTTGGCGTAGGCCATGGCGATCTCGCGCGCGTGCCCGGATGCGTCCTGCTCGACCGCGAACAGCGCCGGCACCCCGGTGCCCTCGGTGTACGTGCGCCGCACGAGGTGGCCCGGGCCCTTGGGGGCGACGAGGCAGACGTCCACGCCGGCCGGCGGGGCGATCTGGCCGTAGTGGATGTTGAACCCGTGGGCGAAGAACAGCGCGTTGCCCTCCTCAAGCCCGGGCTCGATCTCCTCGCGGTAGACCTTGGCCTGGGTGGTGTCGGGGAGCAGCACCATGACGATGTCGCCGCGCTTGGCCGCCTCGGCGGTGGGCAGGACCTCAAGGCCGGCGTCCTCGGCGTCTTTCGCGCTGGGCGAGCCGGCGTAGAGCCCGACGCAGACCGCCACCCCCGACTCGGCGAGGTTGCGGGCGTGGGCATGCCCCTGCGAGCCGTAGCCGATCACCGCGACCGTCTTGCCCTGCAGCACCTCGAGCGAGGCATCGTCGTCGTAGTACATGGTGGCCATTGACTCTGGTCCTCTCCGTGTCGCGCGCCAGCAGGCTACGCAGTCTTCTCCAGGCGCAGGCTGCGCCCCTCAGTGATGGACTTGCCGCCGCGCCCGACGGCGATCATGCCCGACCGCACGAGTTCGCGGATGCCGTAGGGCTCGAGCAGCCGCACCATAGCCGCAAGCTTCTCGGGCGAGCCAGTCGCCTCGATCGTGATCGAGTCGACATCAACGTCGACGACCTTCGAGCGGAACACGTCGGCGATCTCGATCAGCTCGCTGCGCGTCTGGCCGGTCGCGGCGACCTTGACCATCTGCAGCTCGCGCTCGACCGCCGCGCCTGGCTCCAGCTCGACGATCTTGAGCACGCTGAGCAGCTTGTTGAGCTGCTTCGTCACCTGCTCCAGCGGCTGCGCCTCGGCATCGACCACGATGGTCATGCGCGAGATGTCATCCACCTCCGTCGGCCCGACGGCCAGCGAGTCGATGTTGAATCCGCGTCGGCTGAACAGGCCAGCGACGCGCGCCAGCACGCCGGGCTTGTTCTCGACTAAGACAGAGAGAGTGTGCTTCGCCATGGCTTAGACCACGTTCCCTTCTCGCATGCTGTCCGGCAGCGCGCCCGCGCCGCCCGGCTCGCCGGCGCCGCCAGGAGCGGCCTGCGCCGCCGCGGCTCGGGCGTACCAGTCGTCGACGGTCTCGAAGATGTCGTCGTTGCTGCCTCCGGCCGGCACCATTGGGAAGACCTTCTCCTCGGGGTCGACCCGGAAGTCAACCAGCACCGGCGCGTCCCCGACGGCGAACGCCTTGTCCAGCGTCGATTCGACGTCCTCAGGCCGCTCGCAGCGGAACCCGGGGAACCCGTATGCATCGGCGAGCTTGACCAGATCAGGCGCGTCGAAGCCGAGGTCGATCTGGGAGAAGCGGCGGTCGTAGAACAGCTCCTGCCACTGGCGGACCATGCCGAGGGCGCCGTTGTTGATCACGCAGATGATGATCGGCACCTGCTCGGTGCGCGCCGTGGCGAGCTCCTGCAGCGTCATCTGGAAGCTGCCGTCACCGTCGATCGCCACGACAAGATCGTCCGGCCGTCCGACCTTGGCGCCGATGGCGGCTGGCAGGCAGAAGCCCATGGTTCCCAGCCCTCCAGAGTTGATCCAGGAACGCGGCCGCTCGTAGCGGATCAGCTGCGAGGCCCACATCTGATGCTGGCCGACGCCGGTGACGACAATCCCCTTGCCGGCGAGCTTCTCGCCGATGGCGGTGACCACGGTCTGCGGCTTCAGCGGTCCGTCGGACTCCTGCACCCAGCGGATCGGGTGCTCATCGCGCCAGCCCGTCACCGTCGACGACCACGCGCTGATATCGCCTTTCTCGACCTCTCCCGCGGCCACCAGCGCCTCCATCGCCTCGATGATCTGGGCGATGACCACTTTGCAGTCGCCGACGATCGGCACGTCCACCGCTCGGTTCTTGCCGATCTCGGCCGGGTCGACATCGACGTGGATCACCCTGGCGCCGGGCGCGAAATGCGCCAGGCTGCCGGTGACCCGGTCGTCGAACCGGGCGCCCAGCGCGATGAGCAGATCGGAGCGCTGCATCGCCGTCACCGCGGTCCAATGCCCGTGCATCCCCGGCATGCCCAGATGCAGGGGATGGCTGTCGGGAAACGCCCCGCGGGCCATCAGCGTCGTGACCACCGGCAGGCCAGCGAGCTCCGCAAGGCGCCGCAGCTCGTCCGCCGCGCCGGCCTTGATGATGCCGCCGCCTGCGTAGATGACCGGCTGGCGGGCGGACAGGATCTCGCGCGCCGCTTCGCGGACCATCTTCTGGTGCCCGCGGACGGTCGGCTTGTAGCCGGGGAGGTTCAGCTGTGTCGCCGGCGCGTAGTCGAAGCGCGCGTTGAGCACGTCCTTCGGCAAGTCGATGAGCACCGGGCCCGGCCGGCCCGTCGCGGCGATATGGAACGCCTCCTTGATCGCGCCCGCGATGCGACCCGGATCCGTGACCATCTCGTTGTGCTTGGTGACCGGCATCGTGATACCGGTGATGTCGGCCTCCTGGAACGCGTCGCCTCCGACTGCGCCCGTGGGGACCTGCCCGGTGATGGCCACGATGGGGATGGAGTCCATGTGCGCGTCCGCGAGGGCCGTCACGAGGTTCGTCCCGCCCGGCCCCGAGGTCGCCATCGCCACGCCCACGCGCCCCGTGGCATGGGCGTAGCCCTCGGCCATATGCCCCGCCCCCTGCTCGTGACGGGCGAGGATGTGGCGGATCGGCGAGTCGACGATCGGGTCGTAGGCAGGAAGGATCGCCCCGCCGGGGTGGCCGAAGACGACGTCGACCCCTTCAGCCTCAAGCGACTTGATGACGGCTTGCGCTCCGGTGATCTCCATTGCTTCCTCGCTGGCTCGGACGGGCGGGCGGATGTCGCTGGAAATGAAGAGACCTCCCGCCCGAAGGGCCGAGAGGTCTGCGCCTGGCTGCTCGTCGCTGGGACGTCAGACCAGGCGCAAGCTGATTACGAGCACGCTGCCGCGACCGATGAGCCTGCTCGGCCGTGCGGTCACCATGCACCTCCACGTCGTGGTTCTGGTCCCAGGCTGCCAGGACAGGCTACAGTGTGAGCGAGCGCAGCAGGCACTGTCAACTGAGTCTCAGCGGGGTTTTCGAGCATGTCCGGTTGACCGAGACGTTCCCGACCCGATGGCTTGCGCTCGGCACGCCATCGGGCATGATGAGATTTACTTCGAGGCACCATGCGGGGGGCGGGTTCCCGCCCCCTCCCCCCGCAGACGGTGTCCCCCCCTCCTTGAACTTGACCGCGTTCTTGCGGTGCGCGACTGGAATCCCACTGGCGAGGCTTGTGGGTCTGGTTGACCGTGAAGGCGGGCGACTGGCGCCCGGGCGCTCGTGCACGACGGGAGGGATCTATGGCGGTTGGCAGGGTCGCGCAATGGCCCAGCCCTGAGCCTGCTCATCAGTTCTTCCGAGCGAGGCTGGCCTGCGAGACCGACCCCGCCGATGTGCGCGCTGACCTGTCAGCCGCCGACGGTGGCGAGCCTGCCTTCGTGCTGATCGACGCGCGCCCGCGTGACGCGTTCGCGGACGCGCACCTTCCGGGAGCGATCAGCCTGCCGCACGCGGAGATCCTCCCGGAGGCGGTCGAGTGGCTCCCGAAGGACCGGCCGGTGGTCACGTACTGCTGGAGCATCTCGTGCAATGCCGGGGTCAAGGCGGCCGCTGCGCTGAGCGCTCTCGGCTATCGCGTCAAGGAGATGATCGGGGGGATCGAGGCGTGGCGGGCGGAGGGTTATCCCATCGAGAGCGGCGGCACGAACGCTGCCCAACGATCGGCCGCTGGCCCGCAATCCGGCGCGGCCGACGTGGAGTGCGCCTGCTGACCTGCTAGCGGCTGGCCAGACGGCGTGTCCTGCTGCTTCGGGGTTCGGCCGGCCCATCTCGCGCCCGGCGGCGGGTCGATCGTAACGTCGCACTGGTCGTCGGCCTGAGATCGGTGATCTCCACAGTCGCCGCCATCGTGCGCGGCGTTGTTGTCACAGGCGCCTGATACGGTCGAACACATGTACAGATCAGCGGCCGGTCTTGCGCTTGGGCGACGGGGGGAGGCGCGGGCGTGCGTCGCGCGCGAGCGCTCGGCGACCTACGCCGCCGGCCGTCAGCGCCCTGGAGTGCAGTCCGAGGGAGAACATCAGGCGGGATGGCGCGACGCGGGCGGATGGCCTGGCCCGCCATCGCTGGCCGAGGCGCTGGACCAGCTCGAGGCTGCGATCCAGTCGGTGGCCAGCGCCGATCTGGATCTTGAGGACGATCGAGCGGTGCTCGACGCCGCCGTCCGGCTGCAGCGCCTCGAGAGCCGCTGCGTCGCTTCGCAGCTGGGCGTTGTGGACGTCGTCGCACGCCGCGATGCCTTCCGACGCGACGGCGCCGTCACCGCGGCATCATGGCTGCGGGGGCGGACCGGCGCGGACCACGGCGCGGCGAAGCGGCGCGTCCAGGCGGCGGTGCGGCTGCGGCGGCTGCCCGAACTGCGTGCCGCGCTGGAGGCGGGCGAGGTCACCTTGGACCATGTCACGGCCATCACAGCCGCGGCGGTCCCGACCCGCATGGACGCGATCGCCGACGCCGAGGCCACGCTGGTTCGGCTCGCCAAGACGGCGCGGCCGCATGATGTGCGGGTCGCGGTCCGCCACCTCGCTGATCAGGTCGATCGCGACGGGACCGACGCCGAGCCGCTGCCGGATGACGGGATGGACCAGCGCCGGGAGCTGACCCTGACGCGCACGGTCGACGGGCTGGGGGAGCTGCGAGGGCTGCTCGACACCGTGACCGCAGAGCTTCTCGCCACGGCGCTGGACGCTGTGGACGCGCCCGATGATCCCGACACCCCGCCCGAGCGGCGGCGCTCGCCGGCTCAGCGCCGCCACGACGCGCTGCACGAGCTGCTGCGCCGGACCCTCGAAGCGGGCGGCCTGCCCACGAAGGGCGGGATCCCGGCGCACCTGTTCGCGATGGCCGACCTGGCGACCCTGGCCGGCGCCGACGAGGCAGCGGCGCGCCCGCCGCGACTGCGCTACATGGGCGAGATCTCACCCGAGGTCGCGCGCCGCATCGCCCGAGA
>DATKBU010000262.1:0-3735 GCA_035513815.1 Egibacteraceae bacterium | reverse complement strand
CATCCCGCTCGGCGAGCTGCCCGCGCGCATGCGCGAACTGGACTCAAGCGAGGACATCGTGCTGCACTGCAAGACCGGCGCGCGCTCGCAGGAGGCGCTGGAGCTGCTGCGCGGAGCCGGCTTCAAGAAGGTGCGCAACCTTCAGGGCGGCATCAACGCCTACGCCCGCCAGATCGACAGCTCCATCCCCGTCTACTAGGCCAGGCCCGCCGAGAGGTTGCGACGGATTCCCTAATCCTGGGCGTCGCTGCGGACCGCCACCTCGGTGATGCGGTGGCCGTCGAGGCGCGTGACGCGCAGGCGCAGCCCTTCCACCGCCGTCTCGTCGCCCAGCTCAGGCAGCCGGCCGAGCTGCGCGATAACCAGACCGGCGACGGTCTCCCATTCACCTTCCGGAAGCTCGACTCCGATCTCCTCCCTCAGCTGATCCGGACGAGTCGCGCCCGGGATCAGCAGCGCGCCGTCGGCCGCGCGTCGGATTCGCCCGCTGCCGCGGTCGCTCTCGTCCTCGAACTCGCCGAGCAGCTCCTCGAGCAGGTCCTCCAGCGCCACCAGCCCGCTCACAGAGCCGTACTCGTCCACGACGATCGCGATGTGCTGGCGCTGTTGGCGCATGTCGACCATCAGATCCTCGATCCCGCGCGACTCCGGTGTGATCAGGGCCGGTCTGGCTAGCGACCCGGCTGTGGCGCGCTCGCGCTCCTGCGGTTCCAGCCGCAGGAGGTCCTTGACGTGGAGCACGCCGCGGATGCGGTCCAGATCTCCGTCATGAACCGGGATGCGCGACCTCCCGGTACGGCTGGCGACCTGCTCCAGCCCGTCGACCCCCAGATCGGCCGACACGACGACCATGTCACGGCGGGGAATCATGGCCGCCTCGGCGTCCAGGGCGGCCAGATCGATCGCGCGGGAGAGAAGCCTTCGCTCCTCAGCGCCGAGCTGTCCCTCCCTGGCGGACTCCTCAAGCAGCAGCAGCAGATCACCGGGCGAGTGCGTCATCGCCAGCTCGTCCTGGGGCTCCACGCCGAGCGTGCGCACGACCCCGTTCGCCATTGCATTGAGCAGGCGGATAAACGGGCGGAACACCAGCGCGAAGGCGCGGAACGGGCGCGCCAGCATCAGCGCGGAGCGCTCAGGGTGGGAGATCGCCCACGACTTCGGCGCCATCTCGCCGACCACCATGTGGAGAAACACCACGATGGACAGCGCGACCGTGAACGCGATCCCATGGCGCACGCCAGATGGGATCGCGACGTTCTCTAGCAGGATCTCGAGCCCGCTGGCCACGGCGGGCTCAGCCACGATGCCAAGGCCCAGCGATGCCATGGTGATCCCGAGCTGGGCGGCGGCGAGCATCAGCGACAGCTCGCGAAGTCCAGCAAGCGCGTGCGCGGCGCGGCGGTCGCCCTCGGCCGCCAGCTGCTCGATCTTCGATCGCCTGGCGGCCAGCAGCGCGAACTCGGCGGCGACGAACAGGGCGTTCGCTGCAAGCAGCGCCAGCGCGATGACGACGGCGCCCCCGCTCATCGCTCCGGCTCGCTTCCATCGCGCGGCGCGGCCGGAGTGTCGCTTTCCGCGCCCTCGAGCTGACGAAGCATGAGGCGCACGCGCCCAACCGCTAGCTCATGCATCTCCTCGACTGTCAGCTCCGCACCCGGGACCGCGACCACGTCACCGACACGCGGAACCCGCTCGAGGCGCGCCATGACGAGCCCGCCGATCGTGTCATAGTCGCCTTCGGGCAGCGGCGCGCCGGTCTCTCTGACGGTTTCGTCCACGCGCCACGAGCCGGGAACCACGAAGCTCCCGTCGGGAAAGGAGACGATAGAGGGTTCAACCGTGTCGTATTCGTCTTGGATGCTGCCGACAAGCTCCTCGGCGAGATCCTCGAGTGTGACGATGCCGGCCGTCGCGCCGTACTCGTCCACGACCAGCGCGACTTGGCTCCGCGCGGTCCGCATGGCGGTCAGGAGGGAACCGAGCGGCGCGGACTCGGGCACGGCTGGCGCTCGGTGCGCCAGCGGCCCGACCGCGGCGCGGCTGCGCTCGCCTGGGGCGACGCGAAGGATGTCCTTCACGTGAACGATGCCTCGGATGTCATCGACGTCGCGGCCGATCGCCGGGAACCGCGAATGACCGCTGGCGACAGCAAGCTGGCGCAGCTCCTCGCAGGTCGCCTCACCCGAGATTGAGACGATCCGCGGCCGCGGGACCATCACGTCGCCGGCGTGCAGCCGCCTGAAATCGAGGCTGCGTGCAAGCAGGGAGGCCTGCGACGGCGCGAGTGCGCCCTCCTCGCCGGATCGGCGGATGATCAGCTCGAGCTCCTCGCGCGAGACTCCCGCCGCTAGCTCCTCGGCCGCCTCGATGCCGACTGCGCGGAGAAGCCGGTTCGATGCGCTGTCGAACAGCCTGATGATCGGTCCGGCGACGGCGGTGTAGAGCCGGGTGGTCCCCGCGAGCGCCAGGGCGACCGGCTCCGGCCGCGCGATCGCCAGGTTCTTCGGCGCCAGCTCGCCGAACACCATCTGCGCCGCGGTGGCCAGAATGAAACCGACGGTGAGTGCGATGCCTCCCGAGGCCTGGGGGGGGACGCCGGCAAGCTCCACGAGCGGCTGGATAGCCCTGCCCAGCGTGGGTTCGGCGATGAAGCCGACCAGCAGCGACGTGATCGTGATGCCGAGTTGCGCGCCGGACAAGACGAACGACAGTCGCTCCTGCAGCCGCAGCGCTCGCTGCGCCCGGCGATCACCGCGCTCGGCGAGCTTCTCGATCCTGCTGCGCCGCGCGGTGACATAAGCGAACTCCCCCGCGACGAACCAGCCGTTGGCCGCTATGAGCGCCACTACGGCCATCAGGCCCAGTGCAATCAGCATGCGGGCGTTCCTCGACCGAGATCAGGACCGCTTGAAGTCTGCCACCCGCGTGCATGGATGAGGTGCGTCACTCGCTGGGTTCCGGCTCCGGCTCGGGTTCGGGTTCTGGTTCAGGCTCCGGTTCTGGTTCAGGCTCCGGTTCCGGTTCCGGTTCGGGTTCCGGTTCGGGCTCCGCAGAGTTGCGCTCGATGATCTTCGGCTCGCTGAGATAGCGAGTGAAGTACTCCTCGTGCTCCTCGCGACCGTCCGGGAAACGCAGCGTGCGGGTCACGACCACATCGAACCCCTGGTGGCCGCCTCCTGACACCACGCGCTCAGTGCCGGGGGGAAGACCGGGGTTCTCCTTGACCTTGGTCGGGATCGGCCGGTAGTTGTGCGGCTGCCCCGTCGTCGTCTCGACCTCGACCCACTTCTTGCCGAAGAAGGTCACCGTGATGCTGGTGCCGGTGTAGGACGTCTTCACCAGGATCCCGTGCGGGGAGCCGTTGCGCACCTTCAGGTCGACGTTCGGGTAGTTCAGCGTCGCCTCACGGCCCATCGGATAGCGGCTGATGTAGTAGGAGTGCGCCTTGTAGTCGGGGATGTCGTAGCCGCCGAAGAACGCGGCGTTGTACATCGTCGTGGCGAACTGGCTGACGCCGCCGCCGATCTGCTCGACGAACTCACCCTCGAAGATCGCCCCACCGCCGACGAAGCCCTTGTCGCGGGTGCGCTCGCCGACGTGGTCGTTCACGGAGAACGTCTCGCCGGGGCGGATCACGACGCCGTCGACCAGATCCGCGATCCGCTGGATGTTCGTGACCCGGCTCTGGCAGCAGGCATGGTTGGTGGTGAACTCCGAGACCTGCTCGACGATCTC
>DATKBU010000261.1:0-7409 GCA_035513815.1 Egibacteraceae bacterium | reverse complement strand
GCGACGCCGCGGCCCCGGCGCACGAGCAGCAGCAGCTCGTCGCGCACGCAGACCGCGCCGACCGCAAGCTGAGGTGGCCGAGTGGGCGAGTTTGACGGCATGTGGCCCGAGGGTATCGGGGCGTGAGCCTAAAGGGAGGTGCGTAACATGAGTACAAGTCCGCAATATCCGCAAACCGAACGGGAGCGCGAGGTCATCGTGACCAACGGCGGCGGCGGGGGAGGCCCTGGCGGGCTGCTGCTGGCCATCGTCGGCATCGTGGTCGTCCTCGTCCTCGGCTACTTCATCCTCCAGGCGGTGCAGGCCGGGACTGAGGGCGGAGGCGGCGTGGATGTCCCCGAAGAGGTGGATGTGGACGCCGACATCGACACCGGCGGCGGCGAAGAGGGCTAGCCGAAGCTGGTCGTCCCCGTGAAGTGAAACGAGGGCAGTCGCACGGCGGGGCAGCGGCTGCCGCCGAAGAACAGCTCCGAGGCGTAGGACGTCTCGGAGCTGATTCTTTCCACGCTGGCCAGAGCGCGCAGGATCGATTCGGTGAACCGCAGATTCCGGACTCCGTGTGTGATCTTGCCCTCCGAGATCAGGAACGTGCCGTCACGTGTCATGCCGGTGATCTTCGTCTCCACCGGATGCACGACGTTGGTGTAGTGGAAGCGGGTGACCAGCAGTCCGCGCTCGACTCCCTCGATGAGATCGTCGATCGTCCCGTCCTCTCCGGGAAGCATCAGCGGGTTGATGGCGACCGGTCCATGAGCGTTCGGCGCCGGAAGGCCGTGCCCGGTTGATTCGGCGCCCGCCTTGCGCCCCGTGAATCGATCGTGCACCACCGCGGACAGAACGCCGTCCCGGATGAGCTCGACCCTGCGCTTCGGGGTGCCCTCCCAGTCCACGGCGAATCCGACCGTGTCGGCCGATGTGGCGTCGTCGACGATGGTCACTTTGTCATCCACGACCTGATGTCCCAGCCGCCCTGAAGCGAATGAGCGCCCTTCGAGATACTCGCGCCCGCCGAGCCCGAGATAGGCGAGGAACTGCACGAGGGCGCCGGTGGCCGCCGGCTCCAGCACGACGTGCCAGTCGCCGGCCGGCGCGTCTACCGGGTCGGCCCCGGCGCGCGCCTTGGCCACCGCGGTCCGCGCGGCGGCTGCCGGGTCGATGGCGCCGGTCGAGCGCCCGCCGTCTTCGGCATAGCCCGAGGAGGAGTCGCCCATCACCACCAGCGTGAGCTGCGCGGCAGACGTCGGAGCGTAGGCTGCCTGCCCTTCGGTCGTGAACACTCCGAGCTCCGCGCCGACGGTCTGGTACGCGCCCGCGCCCTCGAACTCGTCGGGGATCTCGGCCAGCGCCATCCGCACCGCCGCGGCGCGGGCTTCCGGCGAGGCTGCGGCCGTCGCCATGTCAACGATCGACTCGGGAACGCCGGCGCTGGGCGCCAGTCCCGGAAACTCCGGATCCGGCGGTGTCAGGCGTGCGATCTCCAGCGCGTCGCGGGCAGCCTGGCGCACCAGCGCCGGATCGTCGGTGTGGGCGCCCGCGACGCCGATGCTGCCGTCCCGGGTCACCACCCGAACCCCGGCCTGAATGTCCTCCCACCACACGTTCTGGTGGATCTGGGAGTTCGCGAAGCGCGTCAGCCCTTGAGCGCTGCGCTCGATGACGACTTCGATGCCGGCCACGTCGCTCTCGACGTCGGCCAGCCCCAGCCCGGCATCGGCGAGGCCCGCCATCCAAGCCTCGCCCAGAAGGGCGTCGCGCTCGCGGCTGTCACCGGCGCGCTGGGTCATCCCACGCCCACCTGCACGTCGCGGAAGCGGGCCGGAGCTGCGCCGTGCGCCACGCGGGCCAGCTGCGATGGCTGGCCCTTCCCGCAGTTGGGCGTGCCGTAGACCTGCCACTCGTCGGGGCCCGCGATGGCGTCGCAGGAGCCCCAGAAGGCGGTTGTGCGCCCGGTGTAGCTGGAGTTGCGATACATCTGCCCCAGCCTGCCGCCGCGGATCTCGTACGCGGCCTCGCAGCCGAACTGGAAGTTCACGCGTCGGTCATCGATCGACCACGAGCGGTTCGTCGTCATGAGCACGCCTTGGTCCGTGTCGGCGATCAAGTCCTCCAACGAGCCCTCGCCCGGCTCGAGATGGATGTTGGTCATGCGGATCAGCGGAATCGCCGCCCAAGAGTCGGCCCGCATCGTGCCGTTGCTGCGGGCGTCGGGACTGACCGCGCCGGCCGTCTCCCGGCTGGTGAGGAAATCTCGCAGGACACCGTCGACAACGAGCGGATGGCGGCCGGCCGGCACCCCCTCATCGTCGAAGCCGTAAGTCCCCAGCGCCCTCGGGGTCGTGCTGTCGAGCGTGAGGTTGACCAGTGGCGAGCCGTAGCGCAGCGATCCCGCATCGCGCGGCGCGACGAATGAGGTTCCCGCGTACGCGGCCTCGTAGCCGAGGATGCGGTCGAGCTCGAGGGCATGGCCGACGCTCTCGTGGATCTGCAGCGCTAGCTGATTGCCGTCGAGGATGATCGTCGTGACGTCCGATGGCAGGTCCGGCGCGGTCAGCAGCGCGACCGCCTCGTCCGCGTAGCGGGGCGCGTTGCCGGCCAGATCGAGGGCCTCGATGTCCTCCCACCCGCCAGTGCCGCAGTAGCCGCGGAATGAGTTGGGGAATGAGCGCGTCTGCACCTCGCCGTCGCCGACCGCCACGCACTCCACACCTGCGCCGAGCTGCAGGATCAGCTGATGCAGCTCCGCGCCCTCGCTGGTGACCAGCCACTTCTCAGAGCGCCATGCGTCGGCGCTGGCCTTGGCGAATGCCAGCCCCGGCGTCTGCATGGCCGCGCCGGTGGCGCTCAGCAGCAGGTCGAGCTTGTCGCTCAGCGCGACCGTGAACGGGTCGACCTCGTAGGGCGTCGCCCAGCTGGACGACACCACGTCGACCGGGGCCAGAACGACCGAGGAGCGCTGTGCTGTGGCGCTTGCGCGGGCGACTGCGACGGCCTCCCGGGCAGCGGCCAGCACATGCTCGCGATCCAGACGCGCGGTCGCGGCGAATCCCCATGAGCCGTTCGCGAGCACCCGCACGCCGACTCCTCGGCTGGTTCGCCGATCGGCCCCTTCGACGCGCTGGTCCTGCACTGACAGCGTCTCAGAGTCATCGATCACCGCGCGGGCGTCGGCGTACGACGCCCCGGCGGCGACCGCTTCGTCGAGGGCAAGCTGCGCGAGCTCTTTCATCCGGCGCCCTTCAGTGGCCAAACGATCGCCAAGCCTAGCGTTGCCGCGCCCAGACCGACGCAAGGCGGTTGCGGTCCGCCGCTGATAGCGTGCGGTCAGTGACGATCGATTTCCATACGCACACGCGCTTCTCAGATGGGAGCACGACCCCGACTCAGAATGCGGAGCTGGCGGCCATTCAGGGAGTGCGAGGCTTGGCGATCACCGATCACGACACGATGGCCGGGTGGGATGAGGCGGCCGAGGCCTGCGCCGCCAAAGGCCTGATCTTTGTGCCCGGCATCGAGCTGTCCGCTGAGCAGGACGCCCGCAGCGTTCATCTTCTCGGCTACTGGGTCGATCCAGCGCATCCCGGCCTGCGCGCCGAATGCGAGCGCCTGCGCGGCGAGCGGTCCAGACGCGCCCTCGAGATCCTGGATCGGCTGGCGCTTCTGGGCATTGAGATCTCGCTGCGCGACGTGCTGGTCCACGCCGGCGACGCGCCGATCGGCCGGCCGCACATCGCCGCGGCGATGGTGGCGGCCGGGGCGGTCGTCGACATCGAAGCCGCCTTCGATGACTACCTCGCCGACTCCGGGCCCGCGTACGTCCCCAAGCATGCGCTGAGTCCTGAGCGCGCCGTGGAGCTTCTGATCGCGGCGGGCGGCGCCGCGGTGCTGGCGCATCCGGGCCTGCCGCCGGACGGCGCGCCGATCAGCGAGGCCCTCCTCGACCGCCTGGCGGGCGCCGGGCTGAGCGGGATCGAGGCCGATCACGCCAGCCATGACGCCCCGACGTCGGCGCGGTGGCGGCGGATTGCGGCGGACCGCGATCTGCTCGTCACCGGATCCAGCGATTTCCATGGCGAGGGCAAAGCCGTCAAGATTGGCGAGAGGACCGCGAGCATCAAGATCTTGGAGGCCCTGCGCGCACGCGCAGGCAGAAGGAGTCAGCCGTGGTAGGCCCCGCGAAGCGCCTGATCCCCCTTCCGATGTTCGTCGTGACCAGCCCGGGGCCGCTGAACGGCCAAGTGCTGACGGTCGAGGCCGACGAGCAGGTCCTCGGGCGCCGCGAGACCAGCGACCTTCGCCTGGACGACGCGCACGTCAGCCGTGCGCACGCTGTCATTCGCCGTCACAGCGGCGCGGTGTGGCTGGAGGACCTCGGCTCGACAGGCGGCACGCTGGTCAACGGGGAGGGGATCACCGGCTCGCAGGCGCTTCGCCACGGCGACGTGGTCTGCTTCGGGCCTGTCGAGACGCGCTTCGAGGATCGAAGCTCCCTGATGGGGGACAACGAGCCGACCGAGGCGATCGAGTTGCCGCCCTCGATCGAAGAGGCCAAGCCGATGCTGTCCCCGCGTCAGCAGGAAGTCCTCTTCTACTTGAAGGACGGCCTCACCAACCCTGAGATCGCCGAACGCCTTGGCGTGACCGAGCGCACGGTGAAGGCCCACTGCCAAGAGGTGTTCGACCGCCTCGGGGTGCGCAACCGCACCGCGGCGGTCGCGGCCGCCATGCGCCTGGGCCTGCTCGACCACACCTAGCCGCGCGAGCCGCCGAGGGGGGGAGCGCACGATGTCCCGCACCAGTGCGAAATCTGAGCGCTTCGCCGAATCAGTCATCCGCGAGATGACGCGCCTTGCAGCAGTCCACTCAACGCCTGAGCGCCCGGTGATCAACCTGGCGCAGGGGTTTCCGGATTTCCCCGCGCCCGCCGAGGTGAAATCGGCGGCGCAGCAGGCGATCGCCGACGACATCAATCAGTACGCGGTCACCTGGGGCGCTCCGCGGTTCCGCGCCGCGCTGGCAGCCAAGTACGCCCGCGACTATGCGTGGCCGATTGATCCGGAGACCGAGATCACCGTCACCTGCGGGGCCACTGAAGGCATGATCGCCAGCCTCCTCGCGGTGATTGATCCCGGCGATGAGGTGATCGTGTTCGAGCCGTTCTACGAGAACTACGGGCCTGACGCGGTGCTGTCGGGTGCGGTGCCCGTCCTGGTGCCGCTGAGCGCGAGCGACGGCTTCGCGCTGGATCCTGATGCGCTGCGCGCGGCGATCACGCCGCGCACGCGCGGGGTGATCGTCAACTCGCCCAACAACCCGACCGGCAAGGTCCTCACGCGACAAGAGCTGGGCTGGATCGCCGACGTCTGCGTGGCGCACGACCTGGTCGCGTTCACCGATGAGATCTACGAGCACATCACCTACGACGGCGCGCAGCACGTGCCGCTCGCCACGATCGACGGCATGGCCGAGCGCACCTGCACCGTGAGCGCGCTGAGCAAGACGTACAGCGTGACGGGCTGGCGGGTGGGATGGGTGATCGCGCCCGCGGATCTCACCGCCGCGATCCGCAAAGTGCATGACTTCCTCACCGTGGGCGCCGCAGCGCCGCTCCAGGAGGCCGGAGCGGTCGCCGTGTCGATGCCCGAGTCGTACTACGCCGAGCTCGGCGAGTTCTACCAGGCCCGCCGGGATGTGCTGCTCCCTGCGCTGAGCCGGGCCGGACTGACCCCGGTCGTCCCTGCGGGCGCGTACTACGCGATGGCGGACTGCTCGCCGTTCGGCGACGATCTGGAGTTCACCAGACGGCTGATCACTGACCTGGGCGTGGCAGTCGTCCCCGGATCGTCGTTCTTCTCGGATCCGGCGGACGGCCGCGGCTGGGTGCGCTTCGCGTTCTGCAAGCGCATCGAGACACTGCAGCATGCGGCCGAGCGACTTGAAGGACTGCGCACATGGTGAGCCCCGCAGAGCTGGCCCAGCTCGCCGAGTCAGCCGCTCGCGCCGCCGGGGAGGAGCTCGTGCGCCGCGGCGGCGATGTCGGCCGGATCGACACGAAGACCAGCGCCACCGATCCGGTCAGCGAGGCCGATCGGGCGACGGAGCGCCTGCTGACCCGGATGCTTCGCGAGGCTCGCCCAGACGATGGCCTTCTGGGAGAGGAAGGCGCTGATCAGCAGGGCACCAGCGGTCTGCGCTGGGTGCTGGACCCGCTCGACGGAACGGTGAACTACCTGTACGGGCTGCCGGAGTGGTGCGTCAGCGTTGCCTGCGAGGACGCGGACGGCGCCGTCGCGGCCGCCGTCCGCAACCCACTGGCCGACGAGAGCTTCACAGCGGCTCGCGGTCTCGGCGCGTTCCGCAACGGCGAGCCGATCCGCGTGAACGACCCAGTCGAGCTCGACCGCGCGCTGGTCGCGACAGGATTCGCGTACGCGTCGGAGCGGCGTCGCAGCCAGGCTGCGGTCGTGGCCCGCCTGCTCCCGCGGGTGCGGGATATCCGGCGCGCCGGATCATGCGCGCTCGATCTGTGCCGCGTTGCCGCGGGGCAGGTGGATGCGTTCTATGAACGGCACGTCCACCACTGGGATTGGGCGGCGGGCGCGCTGATCGCCGCCGAGGCTGGCGCGGTGGTGACCGCCGACGCCGACGGCAACGGCGGCTACAGCCTGGTGGCTGGGGGTCCGGCGCTGCACGCCGCGCTGATCGACATCGTCGGCTGAGCTGCCGCTACGGGCCGCGAGCAGCGAGCCCCGCGTTCCAGACGGACGCCGGCGCCTAGTGCTGCATCAGGGCAGGTGGCGGACGACCAACGGCCGGCGCAGCCGGGGCTTGCCCCCGGCGCGCGCCTCATCGACGTCGACCGCGGCCGGACGCGGTCTGGCAGCTGCCCGCTCGGTCGCGCCGCCGCGGGCCGGGCGCGCGCCTTCGCGCCGCCGCTCTCGGTCGCGACCGCCGGCGTCGCGCTGCTTGGGCTGTGCGGCCCCGCGCCCGGCGGCAGCTGGGCGGCGTGATGGATCGCCGCCAGTCTCTGGCGCACGCGCTGCGCCCGAGGTCGAGGGCTGGGGCGCTCGCGTTTCGCGCGAGCGCCGTCGCGACGAGGCCGAGCGAGACGTTGAGCGCTCCCCGCCGCGGCTGGCCCGCGGCGCCGGCGCCTCGGCGGCCTCGGGGCCTGCACCGGAGCGATCCTGGGCAGGCGCCTGCGCGCTGGCCCGCTCGGCCTCACGCTCGCTGCGCACGCGGCTGCGTCGCCGGATGCGTTCCCTCGGCGCCTGCGCGCCTGCCTGCCCGTCTCCGCCGCCCTGCGCTGAGTCCGCGGCCGGCTCTTGTGGGTCAAGGACCGGCGCGGCCGCGCGGCCGGAGTCTCGGGCCCCGTCCCCGGCGTCGGCTCGCGCGCGCCGCTTGGCCGCGGGGCG
>DATKBU010000260.1:0-3100 GCA_035513815.1 Egibacteraceae bacterium | reverse complement strand
TCGTGGCGGCGCTCAAGCGGCGTGAGGTCACCCGCGCCTACTGGGCGCTGGTGGAAGGCGTGCCGGACCCGCCGCGGGCGACGATCGATGCGCCCATCGGGCGTCATCCCACCAGGCGCACCAGGTTCAGTGTCGACGCCGCAGGCAAGCCCGCAGTCAGCCACTACGACGTCGAGGAGGATCTGGGCCGAGCCGCGCGCCTCACAGTCCGCCTGGAGACGGGTCGCACCCACCAGGTCCGGGTGCACCTGTCGGCGATCGGGCATGCCGTCGTCGGCGACGCCGCCTACGGCGCGTCCGCGAAGCTAGCGGACGAACTGGGGCTGAACCGTCCCGCGCTGCACGCCCGCCGCCTGGAGCTGATCCACCCGGTCACCGGCGTGCCGATCGCCGTCGAGGAGCCGATCCCCGCGGACCTCGCCGCGGCCTGCGCGAGCCTGCGCGGGTCCTCGCCGCCGCGCACCTAGGCTGCGCTCCTAGCCGCCGCGGAGCTAGGCCGCGCTCCTCGCCGCCGCGGAGCTAGGCCGCGTTCCTCGCCGCCGGCGGTTGCTTCGACGGTTTCGGCGACATCCCGCCGGCATTGTCAACTGTTGAACGACCAGATCGGCTGTGTCGACGATCTCGGCGGCATTCCGCCGCGGCCGTCGACGAATCCGCGCGTGACCCGCCCGATGACCGCCAGTCGCTACGCCCGCCGCAGCCCTGTCGGGGCGGTCACCTCACAGCGTGGCCAGCTCGGCGTTGGACAGGCCATCCTCATTCTCAGCCGCGAACTCGAGCTTGCGCTCCAGCGCGCCGACGATGGCGGGCGTGAAGTCCACGCCAGTCAGCCCTTTGAGGCTGTTCAGCCCGCCCGGGCTGAACACGTTGACCTCCATGAGCTTGTCACCGACGATGTCCAGCCCGACGAAGAACATGCCGTCTTGGATGAGGCGCGGGCGGCAGGCCTCGGCAATCGCCAGCATGGCGTCGTCAACCTTCGCCGTCTCCGCCTTGCCGCCGACGTGCATGTTGCTGCGGATGTCCTCGCCTGTGCGCACTCTGCGGAAGGCCGCGTACTCGCCGTCGACCTTCAGCGGGCGGCCGTTGACCAGGAACAGTCGGACATCGCCGTCGGCGCCGGCCGGGAGATACTCCTGCGCGACGACATAGCCGTCGCGGCCCACGGCGTCGATCATCTGATTGAGGTTGCCGACATCGTCGGGGCGGACCAGGAACACGCCCTGACCGCCAGAGCCCTGCAGGGGCTTGAGCACCGCGTAGCCGTCTCGGTCAGCGACGAAGCGCTCGATCGCCTGACGGTCGCGCCCGATCAGCGTCTCCGGCCTGATTCGCGCCGGGAACTGCTGGAAGTACAACTTGTTGAGCGCCTTCGACAGCCCTGACGGGTCATTGACCACCAGCACGCCGCGGCGGACCGCGAGCCGGCCGAATATCACCCCGACGTTCTGAGCCCACGGGCGATCGACGAAATCCTGGGCAGGGTCGTTGCGCAGCGACAGCACGTCGAGCGACTCGACGTCGAGCGGCTCCTGCTCCTGATCCTGCAGCGCCTCCATGAACGCCTCGGACTTGCGCTTCTTCTCCGGCGCGCGCCGCGCGCGGGCGCGGATGCGCTCGTCCGGGTCATAGGAGAAGTCGTCAGCGCCCAGGTACCAGACCTCATGGCCCCGATCCACGGCAGTCATCGCCAGGCGCGTGGTCGTGTAGTTATGCGCCTCCGTGGCGATGTCGTTCACGAACAGGGCGAGCTTCACAGCGTGCTCCCTTCGGCGAGATCAAGGACGGTCAGCCCGCGGCGCGCTGACTCCAGTCGCGCGCGGCCATCCGGGAAGTCAAGCCAGCGAGGACGCAGCGGGGGCGGCTTGAGCACGCCGCGCCGCTGCAGTTCCTCGATGATCTCGACATCGGGCAGCGCAAGCTTGCCCACGATCAGCGGTTCGACACTGTTCGGCACAGCGAGATAGCGCAGCACCGCGTCGACCCCGCGCAGGTAGATCGCGTCCTTCGTCAGCCCGCCGGCTCGATGCACCCGCATGGCCACGCTGAACGCCCGTCGAGGTGTGAGGCCCACATCGCGATGCAGCGCGCGGAACGTGTCGACGAACTCCGCCCCGTCGATGAGGGCGCGCACGGCCACGACACGGGCCGCGAGCGTCGCCAGCCGCCGCGTCGTGAGCCCGCCCGCGACATACTCGGCGAACACGGCCAGCCCTTCCTGCGTCTCCATGTAACCGGGGAGCCCGACCTCCAGCAGCTTCAGCGGCTGGGCGCGGCCGTTGATCGCGGTCACCAGGTGCGTGCCGACCTCATGCTGCAGCAGCGCCTGCGCCCGCGCGCGCGCGATCCGTGAGTTCGCCCCGATGATCACGTCGGCGCCGACTACCATGACGCCGGGGACGTCGTCGCGGACGATCACACGCGCATCGCCCACCGGAGCATCCTCGGCGTATCGGCGGATCTCAGCCCGAGCGAGGTCGGCCAGCTCGCCGACCGGTATGAGCTCGGCGGGATCGGTTCGGCCGTCGCGATCGACGCGGGCGAGCAGGGACTCGGCCATCGCCGCCAGATCGTCGTCGACGCCCCCGAACAGCTTCAGGCTTGTCAAGAGGAACCGCCGAGTCCCGCGCTCCTCGAGCAGCATGACGATCTCGTCGAGCTCCTGGCGCTTGGCGCGCAGCAGCGCCGCGACGGCCGGGTCCTCGGCCTCCTCGATCTTCACCGCGTAGAGGTCGCGACGGTACAGATCCGGGTCGACCGTGAGTGGCCGGTAGTGAAGCGCCGGGTTCCGGCTGTAGCCGTTGGCGCTGAACCGCTGCCACGCCTCCTCGGTGTTGACCGGCGTGATCGCGAGCAGGAAGTCCAGTTCGCGGGCCAGCTTCGCCAGGCGAGCATCCGCGGCGCCGGTGGCATCCACCAGCGCCCGTCTGCCGAGGGACCGGTAGTCCTCGACGGGGAAGGTGGTCTGCATCTGGGCGAACTCGAACGCCGCATGCTGGATCGCGTGGCCGAGGTCGCGCTGCAGCGCGCGGAACACCAGCGGGTACAGCGCGCCGGAGCGCGGCTCGAAGAAGAATCCGGGAACCGCCAGACCCAGATG
>DATKBU010000259.1:0-11297 GCA_035513815.1 Egibacteraceae bacterium | reverse complement strand
CTGGCCGCCGGCGGCAGCGAGTTTGCCAGCGCCTGTCGGTTGGCGAGTCGGGCGGTCGACGCGTCGCGCGCGGCCGATGTCGGTGGTGCGCTCGCCACCGCGCTGGGCTTGCGAGCCTGGATGGGGGCGTGGTCGGGGCGGGCGTCCAGCGGGCAGGTGGACGCCGACGTCGAGGAGGCGGTCCACCTCGCCGAGCGGCGCGAGGATGCTTCGACCCACGCCTACGTCCTGGTCATGGCTGCGGGGGCGCTATTCGTCGGCCGGACGATCGACGCTGGGTGCCGCCTGTTGGAGCAGGCCGTCGAGGTGTGCGAGACCGACCAGCTCGTCTTCCAGTTGCCGTCCGTCCACGCGACCCTCGGGTGGTGGCTGGCGTTGTCGGGTCGGCTCGACCAGGCACGCCGACACGCCCGACGCGGCCTGGAGCTCAGTCGGCAGGTCGCACGACCCATATGGGAGGCGTACGGGCTCATCGGCCTGGGAGCGGCCGCCGTCCTGCAAGGCGATCACGGTCAGGCGCAGGACTGGCTGTCCCAGGCGCAGACGGTCCTGCGACGACATGGTCTGGAGGGGACCCTCCCCGACCTGCCCCTCCGTCACTGGCTCGCGTTGTCGGCATACGCATCCGGCGATCTGGACACAGCTCGGGCCACGGCTGCGGAGATCGTGCGGATCGGCCGCGGTGGCGGCAGCCGCTGGGACGAGTCCAACGGCGAGTGGCTGCTGGCTGTGCTCGCACAGGTCGACGAGCGCCACGACGACGCCCGAGCACACCTGGAGACCAGCCGCACGCTGTCGACCGACCCGCGCATGCCGTTCCCGCTCGGACGGTCGTTGCTGGGTCTCGCGCAGGTGGCCAAACAGGACGGGGACCTCGACAAGGCGTGGGAGCTGGCCCACGACAGCCTGGAGGTCCTGGGCGACTACGGCGACCGGCTCGGAGCCGCCGCAGCGCTGGAGACGATCGCCGACCTGGCCGTGGCCCTAGGCGAGCCGGAGCGGTCGCTGCGGCTGCTCGCGGCATCCGAACGGTTCCACACCGAGTCGGGCATCGCCCGCTTCCCACTGGAGGCCGACCGCTTCGGTCGTGCCCGCGACGCTGCACAAGCCGCCTTAGCCGACCCCGATGCGACCACATGCTGGGAGGCGGGCGGCGAGTTGTCGCTGGAGGACGCGTTCGCCTACGCCCGCCGAGGCCGGGGCCAGCGTCAACGCCCCCAGATCGGCTGGGCGTCGCTGACCCCCACCCAGGAGGAGGTCGTTCGGCTCGTCGCCCAAGGGCACACCAACGCCGAGATCGGTCAACGCCTGTTCATCTCTGTCAACACGGTCAAATACCACCTGACCCACGTCTACACCAAGGTGGCGGTCGAGGGGCGCACCGAGCTCGCCGTCGAGGCCGCCCGCCGAGAGCTCTGAGCCGGCCCGGCAACGCACTGCAGCCGAAAACCACCCGGTCGGGTGGTGTTCCTATCGGTCCGATCCGCCACGGTTGCGGTATCGAAGCGATCGATCAGGAGGGACCACCATGACTGATGACCGGATCCACCGAGCCATCTCCGCCGACGGCACCGAGATCGCCGGACGGGTGCACGGACAGGGGCCGCCGCTGGTCCTGTTCCACGGCCTGCTTGAGGACGGCGACACCTGCTGGGAAGCGCTGGTGCCCCACCTCACCGATCGGTTCACCTGCTACCGGCCCAGCTCCCGCGGCGTAGGGCTGTCGGGCGACAACCCGGACCACGCGCCCCCACGTCATTGGGAGGACGCCGTCGCGTTCGTCGACAGCATCGACGCACCAGTCTTCCTCATGGGCGAATCGGACGGCGCCACGCAGGCGCTCCACGCGGCGGCAGAGGCTGCTGCGGTCGTCGCCGTGGCCGTCTACGAGCCCTTCGTGGGGTCGGTGATGCGCGAAAACGACCTCGCACGGCTCGGCGCGGTTGTCGAGCAGACGGCCGAGGCGGCCGCGGACGGTCGGCTCGCCGACGCCGCGCGGACCTTCACCCGAGCGGTCGCCACCGAGGACGAGATCGCCGCCCTGGAAGCAACGGACTTCTTCGAGCACAACTCACGCTACGTGCCGGTGCTCCTGCAAGACCTCCAGGCATCGATGGCCTACGAGGGCCCCCAGCCGACCGACCCCTCGGAGCTCGCAAAGATCGCCGCGCCGGTCCTGCTCCTGCGCGGCCAGCAAACCCTGCACGGCACCTTCTTCGCCGACTCGGAGCAGCACGTCGCCCAGCACGTCGCCGACCCGCACGTCCGCGAACCACTGCTGCGCGTCGGGCACTGGGCGCCGTCGATCGCACCCGAGCCCATCGCCAAGGAGCTGATCTCCTTCTTCGAGTCGGTCCGGCGACCCGAACCGGGCTGACCGGCCTTGGCGCACCGCGACGGCAGGAGGACGGGAGAACCGAGGTGTCAGCCCGGAGTGCCACCGTTGGAACTGATGCGGCAACCGCGATTAGAACCGACATGGTCCAACCGCCGTTGGTGCGGACCCACGCACCGTCGCTTGCTCACGCTGCGTGACCAAGCTGGCCGCCGTTTCCTCTGGCTCGAGGAGGCTGTGGGGGTTGTCAGATCCCCGGATCCCTGAAAGCGTGCGTTGGGGGCCGGGGTGCCGCCATGTCAACTACGTGATCACCGGAGTACTCACGCGGTTGGCGTAGTTGCCGCGATCTGCAGCGGTCTCGCTCCGCCAGCGCGGTGGTCCGCTCCGATCGCCAGCCGGCGAGGCACACCCCTCTTGGCTCACACCTGGCTCACAAGAGGACCGGAAACGGCGCGTTTCGTCGAGAGTTGGCGAGCAGAATACTGGGGCCAAAAGCCCAGGTCAGAGGCGGTATTGAGTGTGAACGGGAAGCGTCAAGGGACACCGCCTTCCGTATCCGGCTTATCGGCCGGCTCCCTCACGGTTTCTGCCTTGACCTGCGCCTTCACAATCTGGCTCTCTCCGCGTTCCGTTGAGATTCCGCGGGAGCGAGCACCGAGTCGACGGCGTCCCGGGTCCGGTCCTCGGAGTCCGGCCACAGATGCGAGTACGTAGTCCAGCGTCTCGGCCGCCGTCGCGTGACCGAGCCTCGCCTGAACCACCGTCACCGACTCGCCGTGGTGGATCAGCAGCGACGCGTAGAAGTGGCGCAGATCATGGAACGTGCTCCCCGCCGGGCTGCTGACCTCACCGCCGCAGCGACCACCCGTGAAAGCGTTCCCCGCCGGGTCGGCTCGCCGACGTCCGTGGTGAACACCAGCTCGACACGCTCGGTCGACGTCTTCCCCGCCGCGTCGCGGCACACGATCTCTCTTTCGACTGGCGGGAACGGGCCAGATGCGCAAGCGCCTGGACCGCCACCTTCGGGAGCGGGACGTCCCGCCGCGACGCTCGACGCTTCTGCGGTGTCTATCCGGCTTGTGGGACAACGGGAACGGCCCCGTCAAAGGGCGATGGTTCAGCTCACCGACGCGGTCGTGGAGCGGCTGAACCATGCCCCCGAGGTTCCGGGACCGTGCCCGCTGGACCGCCAACATCGGGGTTCTCAACACGCTGGAGCAGGAGGAAGACTGCGAACGGGGCGAGGCTGCTCCCCGGCTTGGCCTCCGACGAGCCGACTCTGGTGCGCCGCCGCGTGCACGAAGTCAGCGAGATGGACGGCATCGACGTTGCCGCCGAGACGTTCCCGCTCGTCATCGGCGACTTCCAGCACTACCTCATCTACGACCGCGTCCCGTCCCAGCTCGAGCTGATCCCGCACCTGTTCGGAACCGCTAACGGGCGACCCACCGGGCAGCGCGGCTTCCTGTACTGGTACCGCGTCGGCGCGAACGTCCTCGTGGGCAACGCCTTCCGGGCACTGTCGAGCGTGACCAACTAAGCCTGGGCTCCGGCGGACGGGTCCCTGGACCCCTCACGGGGGTGAGCAGCCCGTCCGCCACCCCGGGCACCCATCGCGACGCGCGCAACCCATGCCGCTAGGACACCCGAGGCGGTCGCGTCGAGGGCCATCAGGAGGGGGCCCCTGCGCGCCTGACAGCGCACGGCCGTACTGCTCACAGGGTGGTGGGGGCGCTGGGTCGATGGGAGCGGTGATCGAGGCCGAGAATGATGCCGATGATGGTCATTGCAATGCCGGCCAGCAGCGATGCGGCCATGACCGTCCACCAGGCCGCGCTGAGCTCGCCACCGGCGGTGGCGAGGATCCCGATGCCAGTCCCGAGCGCAGCCAGCCCGGCGGCGAGCCACACCATCCAGCGGCGCGAAGCCGAAGCAGAAGCGACCGGCTGGTTCTGACGGGTCCACCACAGCGCCGCGGCGAGCGCGATGGGAGCGATCAGGATCAGGGCCATGGGGCCGGCGGCGATTGACGCTGCGACCGCGACGGTCGCGGCAGCCACGATGATGATCGTTCGGTTCATTCGAGATTCCCATCTCATCAGGGGCGCGGCTCGTGCCGCGTCGAAGGCTTCAGTCAGCATCAGCCGCGAGAGGGTCACGTCCCCGTCGCGGAGCCGATCGCCGAACGTCTGAGCCATGGGCTCGCCATACGTTCGCCGGAACTCGGCCGGATACGCGAGCAGGACCAGCCGATACAGCCGAAGCCCTGTCGGGCTCACCAGGCACCGCCGACGTCCAGGCCGAGCTGGCGAATCCGGGCGGCACCGATGAGCGATGCAAGCCTGTGCTGCTCTGCGGCTCCCACGCGCTGGCCCAGCTGGGTGAGGCGATAGTAGCGACGCCGCTGGTCATCCAGCCCCGGGTCGGGCCTCTCGTCGGTCTCCTCGATCAGGCCCTGTTCCAGCATCCGCTTGATCGATCCATACAGCGTGCCGGAGCCCATCTTGACCGCGCCGTCACTCACCGCGGCCACATCGCGCATGATCGCGTACCCGTGCTTCTCGCCGTCGGCCAGCGCCACCAGGATGTGCAGCACCGACGCCGGCAGGGGCAGAAAGCTCCGGATGTCTTCTCGCTCGGTCATAACGCCACTATGACGACCTCCGACCTACTGTGTCAAGAGGCGATATAAGATCGCCACCCCGCGGGCCGTCGGGTCATCGTTCGCCGAAGGCCCCCGCCGTGGAATGCCTGAGCCGCGCCTGCACGACTTTCACGGACTCGCCTTGGCGGATCAGCAGCGACGTGTAGAAGTGGCGGAGATCGTGGTAGATGGTGCGCTCCGGCCCCGGGCGCCGTCGCGGCTACGTCGGCCACGAGCTGGGCGACGTGCACCTGATCATCTAGCGCGCGCGCCCCGCGAAGGGTGGCAGGCATCCCGGCGCGGTGCCGGGCAGCACCCTTGCTCGCCGCCGTCACCCGACCGCAGCATCGAACTGATGACCACCGCCGTGACCGGCGCCGCTCGCGGGACCAGCCCGCGACTGCGCGCTTCGCTGCTCGCGTGGCTGGCATGGGGCCTGACCGCCGCGGTCCAGGCCGGCGCGCTGGCGCTGATCATCTGGAACCGCGCCACGATCGACGGCGAGTTCGCCTTCCTCTATGCGGTGCTGGGACTGGCCGCCGTGGCCTACGCGAGCGTGGGCGCGCTGGTGGCGGCCCGCCATCCGCGCAATCCGGTGGGATGGGCCTTCTGCGTGATGGGTCTGGGCTTCGCCGGCACTGCCCTCGGCGAGGAGTACGCCGTGCGCGGGCTGCTGCTGTCGCCCGGCGCGCTGCCCGCCGCCGAGGCGATCGGCTACACGGCGCAGTGGATGGCGGTGCTGGCGGTAGGCCCGATGCCGCTGGTCTTCCTGCTGTTCCCCGGCGGCCGAGCGCTGTCTCCGGGATGGCGCCGTCTGGCGCAGCTGCTCACCGCCAGCCTGGCGATCGCGCTCGTCGCGCAGCTGATCCAGTGGAACCCCAACTCGTACGGCCTGGCAGACCGATTCGAGGAGCTCGGGGTGGTGGTGCCCAATCCGCTCGGCATACGGGCGGCGACCCCCTTGGTCAACATCGCGCTCCCGGTCGCCGCGTTCATCCTCATCGCCGGGGCGCTGGCCTCCGTCGTCTCGCTCGTCCTGCGCTTCCGCCGGGCCCGCGGCGAGGAGCGCCAGCAGATTCGCTGGCTGGTCTACGCCGGCGCGGTTACGTTCGCGATCTTCCTGCTGCTCCCGGCGGCAGCGCTGTCCGACGGCTCGCTGGCGAGCGTGTTTTGGTTCGGCATGACGCTCATGCTGGCCATCGGCATCCCCCTGGCGTCGGGCATCGCGATCCTCAAGTACCGGCTGTATGACCTTGAGATCGTGGTGCGCAGGACCATCGTGGCCGGCGCGCTGCTGGCGGTGCTGACCGCGGTCTACCTCATCGTCGTCGTCGGGATCGGGGCGGCGGTGGGCGGAGCGGACCGCCCGGCGCTGACCTTCGCCGGCGCCGCGATCGTGGCGCTGGCATTCCAGCCGGCGCGGTCCCGCGCCCGGCGCCTCGCCGACCGCCTGGTCTACGGCCAGCGCGCCACCCCCTACGAGGTGCTGTCGCAGTTCGCCGCACGCGGGTCGGGCGCCTACTCCACCGAGGCGGTGCTGCCCGAGATGGCTCGACTCGTGGCTGCCGGCACGGGCGCGGCATCGGCGACCGTGTGGCTTCGCATCGGCGACGAGCTGCGCCCGGCCGCTGCACATCCGCCCGAGGATGCCTCGCCTGCCCCCGCGCGCGTGGCCGGCGAGGAGGCACCGGCCATACCCGGGGCCGACATCGCCTGCCCGGTCCGCCACGACGGCGCGCTGCTGGGCGCGGTCAGCATCCGGATGCCGGCGTCTGAGCCCGCGTCTCCCGCCCACGAGCGGCTGATCCGAGACGTCGCCTCACAGGCCGGGCTGATGCTGCGCAACGTCCGCCTCACCGAGGAGCTGCGCGCCAACCTCGAGGAGCTGCGGGCGTCCCGTCAGCGCATCGTCACCGCCCAGGACGCGCGGGCGAAGGCGCTGGAGCGCAACCTCCACGACGGCGCCCAGCAGCAGCTGGTGGCGCTGGCGATGAAGATCGGAATCGCCGAGACGCTGCTCGACCGGGACCCCGAGAAGGCGCGCGCCCTGCTCGCCGATCTCAAGGAAGAAGCCCGCGACGCCTTGGACAACCTGCGCGACCTGGCCCGCGGCATCTATCCGCCGCTGCTGGCCGAGCAGGGCCTGGTCGCCGCGCTGCAGGCGCAGGCTCGCAAGCTGCCGCTGTCGGTGACGGTGACGGGCGACGGCGTCGGCCGCTTCCCGCAGGAGATCGAGGCCGGCGTGTATTTCTGCTGCCTGGAGGCGCTGCAGAACATCGTCAAGTACGCGGGCGCCAGCCAGGCGGATATTAGGCTGGCAGTCGTCGACGGCTCGCTGCGCTTCACGGTCGCCGATGACGGAGCGGGCTTCGATCCGGCCACCACTCCCCGGGGGGCCGGCGTCGAGAACATGACCGACCGCATCGCCGCGCTGGGCGGCGTGCTGACGGTGCGGTCGGCCGTGGGGCGCGGCACGAAGATCTCGGGATCGCTGCCCGTGATGAGCTGATCCGGCGCCGACTCGCCGCCCTACGGACCCGAGCCGGCGCCGACGACCAGCCCTTCCAGCAGTTCCACCACGTGCTCGGGCCCGGGCAGCTGCGCGATCTCTGCGCGCATTGCCAGCGCCGCCTTGCGATAGCGCGGCTCGCGCAGCACGGCGCGCAGGGCCTCGGCGATGTCCGCCGGGCTCACGCGCACCGCGTCCAGGGACTTCCCGACACCGAGCGCCTGGCAGGAGCGGCGTTCAGCGGCTGGTCCGCGCCCATGGGCGGAAGCACCAGCGGCAGCCCTTGCTCGAGCGACCCCATGACCGTGCCCGAGCCTCCGTCGCACACCGCCGCCGCGCAGCGCGCCAGCACCGAGGACTGCGGCACGTACCGCTTGATGCGATGCCCCGCCGCTGCGCCGAACGCCTGCGGGTCGAGCTGGTCTCCCACCGTGATCAGCGCGTCGACTCCGCCTCCTGCGCAGACCGCCGCCCGCAAGGTGCTGCAGGGCGCGTCGTGGCAGCGCTGCCGGGCGCACTTCGATGCGCAACCTGCTCGCCCGCGTCCCCCAGGGCTCCGCCCACATGGTCGCTGCGACCGTGCGCACGATCTTCGCCCAGCTCGACGCCGACGCCGTCCGCGACCAGCTCGACAAGGTCCGCATCGCTTTCCCAGCCGCCCGTTAGTCCGCAGCAGTCCGCAAAACAGCGCGCGGCAGCGCGCAGAGAGGACAAGGCTGTTGTCCCGATCGCCGCACGTCAGAGTGGGTTTCCGCTGATCACCGTGCTAGCCAGCGAAGCAGCAAACAGAATCCGGCTTGTCGGCCGGCTCCCTCACGTTTCTGCTCATGGCTCGACCGATGGCGCCGCTACTCGGCGAAGACGGCTGAGTCTGGGCGCCGGCCGTGGCGCAGCGTCTGCTCGGCGAGCGACGCCGCGGATCGGACCGCGGATGCATCACGGGCGTCGAGGGAGCGTTCGGCGACCTCGGTCGTGCGCCGCAGCTGCTCACGGATGGCCATCCGCTGCTCCGCTGTCGAGATCACTTCCGCAACGTCAGTCAGCATTGAGATGATCCCGCGCAGGACGGCCGGCTCTGACGCCCCGTACCGGCGGATCTGATCACAGCACAGATGCAGGTAACCAGCGAAATCAGGCCGCGGCATGACTGCGCGAACCCGATCAGCGTCATCAGCGATGGCCAGCGGTCCCACTCGCCGCGTTGCGATCCTGCAGAGGACCGCCGAGAGATGGCCGAGCGTATCGACGGCGGTCGTCGGATCGTTCAAGCCGCTGGAGAGGGCCTTGACGCCGATGTCCACGAGCTGCCGCAGTGCGAATGACACATCCTGCTGCATGGTGCGCTCGGCGCCGAACTGCACATGGTCGGCGACCACGGCACGCAGATCGCCGTCTCGTCCAGCCGTGCCCGGCCCATCGGCGTTCCAGCTCCACGCCAGGGTGGATCCCGCGGCCACATAGGCTCCAATCTGAGGCCTGAGGCGGACGACCGCACCGTGCTCACGGGCCTGATCAGCTAGGCCGTGGATGTCTACGGCCTGGAGGTAGCCTGAGCGCTCTGCAGGCAGCGCCTGAATCTCCTCGGGCGCGTTCGTGGCGAGCGGGATCGGGTCGCCCTTCAGCGACTCGCCGAATACCTCGTCGACCAGCTCGAGGGCGTCGCCGGTGATCTCCTGCAGAATGCTCTGTGCCTGCAGCTTCTTGGCCAGATGGTGGATGAAATAGACGAGCGCGCCGATCGCCGCCAACGTCAGGCCCACGCCGACGGTCACCGCAAGCTGAGGAACAACCTCCTCGACGCCCTGCTCGCCTCCTCGGATGACCCGCAGCACGGTGATCGCGTACGCGAACGTCGCCAGAAAGAGGCCGAGCACGATCTGGTTCCCGCGATCGGTCAGGAAGCCTCGCAGCACTCGGGGGGAGAACTGTGTCGAGGCCATCTGCAGCGCGATGATCGTGAGCGAGAACGTGAGGGCCGTGACGGTGATCATCGCCCCTGCGACCGCCGACAGCAGACTGCGCGCCCCGTCCGGCGTCCCGCCGAAGATCCACGGCTCCACGGCGGGAGGCAGCTGCGGGTCCCAGCGGACCAGCGCAGACCCAGTGGCCAGCGACGTCAGTACGAACAGGGCGGGCAGGGCCCACAATGACGCTCGCAAGTACTCCCACAGAGCGCCCAGCCGCAGCCAGGCCCTTGTCCCCCCAGTCGATCCCGTCGATCCCATGCACTGCGTCTACCCATTTCTGCCCGTCCGCGACGACAGCAGACCTCGGGCGGCGGCGGGCTGGTGCACGAGCCCGCACAGCTGTGGGATCGTCAAGCGCCGATCTCGAGGGTCGCCTCTGGGCCGAGCCGGTCCAGGACGATGGCCTCCAGCTGCGAGATTCGGTCTTCATCTCGCTGGCGGCGGCGGCGCAGTCGCTTCAGTTCGACCAGAGCCGTCGCGGGCAGATCAGGGCCCTCCCCTGCGAACGCGGGGCACTCGGCTCGGTAGTCGCACCACGGGCACAGTGCCGACGGCGTGGGATCGAACGCCTCGCTGCGCACGAGTTGCGCGACCTGCAGGATGGTCTCGCGCGCGGCGTCGGTGTCGATCTCGGCGCGGTCGACGGCCACGCGCACGCCCGGCACGACGAAGTCCAGCGCGACCCACTCCGGCTCCTGACCCCAGAGCTCGACCGCCGCCATGGCGTAGACCGCCAGCTGGAGGCTCTGGGCCACGCGCTTGCGGGGCTTGGCCTTGCGGTTGGTCTTCCAATCGACGATGCCGATGCCGCCCGACTGCGTGCGCGCGATGTGGTCGATCGAGCCGACCACCTCGATCCCCTCGCCCAGATCCAGCTCGAACCACTCCTCGCACGCGACGGCGGGGACATACGTCGGCGCGTAGCGCTCGTGATGGCGGCGCAGCACGTCCTGGGCGTGGCCGTACCACCTGAGCTTCTCCTCGCGCGGCAGGCCCTCGAAGCCCTCGTCATCCCAGTTGTCGTACAGGGCTTGGAGCAGCACCTCGACGGGCGGTGGCTGGGGCAGCTTCTGATCCCACCAGGCCTCGAGCGCGGCATGGACGGATGAGCCCCAGGACAGGTGCGGGCTGGGCTGCGACGGCAGCTCGTCGATGTAGGCGAAGCGGAACTTCAGCGGGCAGGTTCGGTAGGTGTCGACCCGGGAGAACGACAACCGGATGCGCTCCTGGCCTTGCGGAGCCAGCCCTTCCGCGACGGTCGGCGACGTGACGGTGCTCGACATGGGATGAGCGTAACCCGCGGCTGTGACAAGCCAAGCAGGTTTCCCGCGGCGGTGAGGGAGACCCGCCGCTGAGGCACGCGCGAGCGACTGATGGACCGGCCAGGCGGCATGGCGTGTGTCGCGCCGGCAGTTGAGAAGGGCCGAGTATTTCCGCTGGTCAGCGCATAGTTGGCGGTCAACCATGAATGACAGATTCAGGGCTGGAAAAAATTCCCAGGCAGGCTGTCGCCGAGCTCGTCACCAGGCCGAACACGATGAGTTGGCCAGTCCCACGGTGCCGGCGCGGCCCAAGCGGGGAGCCCTGGTCTGACCCACCTGCGGCCGTCGCGCCCGCCTTGAGTTCGCGCCGGTCAGCGAGCAAGTAGGCTGCCCAGCTATGCGCCTGCCCGCCCGACGCGTCACGCACTTCGCTCAAGGTCTGCTGATGGGCGGAGCCGATGTCATCCCCGGGGTCAGCGGCGGGACCGTGGCGCTGATCGTCGGCATCTACGAGCGGCTGATCCATTCCATCCAGGCGGCAGCCTCGATGCCGTCCGCGCTGCTCGTCGGCGACCGG
>DATKBU010000258.1:0-29295 GCA_035513815.1 Egibacteraceae bacterium | reverse complement strand
CGGAAGTCAGGCGCTGCCTGTTCCCGCGGAGATCGTGGTTGCCATCACAGGCGCGGCGGCCATGTTGGGAGCCTTCCGTCGCCCGCGGCGGCGCAGTTCCCGCCGTCTTGGGCGCCAGTCGCCCGCTGAGGAGGCCCCTGCGATCAGGTAGCGTTGGGTGGTCGGCGCTCCACCTCGGCTGGAGTCCAATTTGACGGTGCACAGGCAGGCTAGGGCCCCCGGCGGGCCAGCCATCGAGGCTGACCCCGGCGAGATCCTCGCTGCCCTGCCCGACGCGCTCCTGGCCCTCGACCGTTCGGGCGTCATCACCCATTGCACGCCGGCGGTTGAGTCGCTGCTCGGCTGGGCGGCGGCCGAGCTGGTCGGCTCGCCGATCGGCAAGCTCGTGCCGGAGCGGCTCAGCTCGCATTACCAGGCCGAGCTCGAGCGCAGCCTCGAATCGAGCGGCTCGCCGCTCACGGGCCTCCCCCTCCGTCTGCCCATGCTGCACTCTGATGGCGCCGAGGCGGCGATCGACCTGACCCTCAGCTCGCCGCCCGCCGGAGGCCTGATCGTCGCCACGCTGCGGCCTGCGGATAGAGGTGACCAGCCCACGCAGGATCTCGGGGCGCGCTTCCTGGCGGACGCCGGGGAGATCCTGTCGTCATCGCTGGAATACGACACGACGCTGGCGAACGTGGCAGCCCTGGCGGTGCCCTTCCTGGCGGACTGGTGCGCGATCGATCTTCTCGAAGATGGCGGGTCGGTCCGCCGCCTCGTCGTGACGCACATCGATCCCGAGAAGCGGGACGCCGCCAGGATGTTCACCGAGGCGCCGCCTGTGCTGTCCAGCGATGCCCCGGTGGTCGTGTGCATGCGCACGGGGCGCCCGCAGCTGTTCGAGGAGATCGACGACGCGTGGCTGACGGCGACCGCGCACGACGAGGACCACCGCAGGCTGCTGGAATCGGTGGGGTTCACCTCGGAGATCATCGTGCCGCTGGTCGGGCGGGAGCGCGCCCTGGGAGCGCTGACGATCGCCTGGGCCGAATCCGGGCGCCACTACGACGCGTCGGATCTGCTGCTCGCCGAGGAGCTGGGCCGCCGAGCCGGCATGGCGGTCGACAATGCGCGGTTGCACGCGGACGCCCGCGACGCGGAGCAGCGCCTGCACAATCTCATCGACAGCCTCGACGGGATCGTGTGGGAAGCCGATCCGGTCACGCTGCGCAACACGTTCGTCAGCCTCAGGGCCGAGGACATCCTCGGGTATCCCATCCAGCGCTGGCTCGAGGAGCCAGGGTTCTGGGAGTCGATCATCGATCCGCGGGACCGCGACTGGGTGATCGAGCACTGCCGGGCGCAGCTGCGCGAGCGCAAGGCGATCGATGTCGAGTATCGGGTGCGCGCCGCCGACGGCCGGACCGTATGGCTGCGGGACACATCCGAGCCGGCGCCCGGCCACGACGGCCGGATGCGCCGCATCCGCGGGCTCATGACGGATATCACGCGGCGCCGCAGCGTCGAGGAGGATCTGCGGTTCCAGAAGGCGCTTCTGGAGTCGCTGAACGAGGCGAGCGTCGAGGGGGTGCTCGTCGTCTCGCCTGGCGGCGAGATGCTCACGTTCAATCGGCGCTTCGTCGAGCTGTGGGGAGTTCCGGACGAGGTCGTCGAGAGCCGGTCCGACGAGGCCGCTCTGAAGTCCGTGCTGGACAAGATCGTGGATCCTGACGCGTTTCTCAGGCGCGTCGGGGAGGTCTACAACCAGCCCTTCGAGCCCAGCCGCGATGAGATCGCGCTGATCGACGGGAGGATCCTCGACCGCTACGGCACGCCGGTGCGATCCGACGACGGCGATTATCTCGGGTACGCCTGGTTCTTTCGCGACGTCACAGAGGAGCGTCGCGCCGAGGTCGAGATTCGCGAGACCGGGGAGCGCTTCGAGCGGCTGGCGCGCACGCTCCAGCAGAGCCTGCTGCCGCCGCTGCTCCCCGACATCCCCATGGTCGATTCCGCTTCGCGCTATCTCCCGGCCGGCAAGGCGCTCGAGGTGGGAGGCGACTTCTACGACGTCTTCCGCACCGATCGCGCATCCTGGGGCGTGGTGATGGGCGATGTCAGCGGCAAGGGCGTCGAGGCCGCCGCCGTCACCGCCCTGACCCGCTACACGCTGCGCGCCGCCGCGATGCAGACGCGCCGGCCCAGCAGCATTCTTCGGGTCCTCAATGAGGCGATCCGCCGAGAGCATCACGGCGAGCGTTTCGCCACCGCCAGCTATGCGGCGCTGCGCCCCGTTGATCGAGGCGTGCGCCTGACTCTGGCCAACGGAGGCCATCCCCGGCCGCTGATTCTTCGACGGGGGGGCCGCGTGAGCCCGGCGGGGCATGTCGGGACGCTCCTGGGGCTTTTCGCCGACGTCGAGCTGCGCGATCAGCGCGTCGAGCTGCACCCTGGCGATGCGATCGTTTTCTACACCGACGGCGTCATCGAGGCCAGAGGCCCCCAAGGGCTGTTCGGCGAGGACCGGCTGCGCGGCCTGCTGTGCGACAACGCCGGCCGCAGCGCGGAGGAGATCGCCGCTGCCATTGAGCACGCCGTTCTCGAGTGGCAGGCGAACGGCCGCGACGACACGGCGGTGCTCGTGCTGCGCGTGCGCGACTGAGCGGCTCTTGCGGCTCGCGCTGGCGGCGCTCGCACTGGTGCTCGCGTCATGCGATACCGGTCCCGGTGTGCCGCTGTTCGCGGGCGGTGACTTCTACGCGCCGCCGGATCCCCTCCCCGCCGGCGATCCTGGCGACGTGCTGTGGGCGGAGCCGCTGCCCGCGCCTGAGGGCGTTCTCGCATGGCGCGTCCTCTACCGCTCCGAGTCGGTGAATGGCCAGCCCGCAGCCGTTTCCGGGATCGTCGCGGCGGGCGCCGAGCCGCCCGCAGAACCGCGGCCGATCCTGGCACTGGCGCACGGGACCACCGGAATCGCGGATCAGTGCGCTCCTTCGATGTCGGCCGGGATCCCTGACAGCCCGCTGCTGCGGCTCGCGGTGAGCGAGGGCTACGTGCTCACCGCGACGGACTATGAGGGGCTTGGCACGCCAGGCACCCACCCGTACCTGGTCGGGGAGAGCGAAGCCCGCAGCGTCCTCGACCTTGTACGGGCCGCGCGCCAGATCGATGACGCGCAGGCGGGTCCGGAGTTCCTGGTTTGGGGCCATTCCCAGGGCGGTCATGCGGCGCTGTTCACCGGCGAAGCGGTGCGGCGCTGGGCGCCGGAGCTCACGCTGCGCGGCGTCGCCGCGACCGCCGCGCCCGGGGACCTGATCGTCCTCGCCGGCGACCTGGAGGGAAGCCCTTTCCAGGGCTACATGGTGATGGCGGCGGTCGCCTACTCGGCGACCTATCCGCACGATGTCTCCGCTCTGCTCGGCGATGCCGCCCTTGATCGCGTGGACGTCGTCGAGGAGTCGTGCGTCGACACGGTGCTGGACACGTTCGCTGACACGCCGTATGCGGATCTGCTGCGAGCCGATCCAGCGACGGCCGAGCCGTGGCGCACCCTGCTCATCGAGAACACCCCCGGCCTCCATCCGGTGACCGCCCCGGTGCTGCTGCTGCACGGCAGCGACGACGAGCAGATCCCGGTCGAGCAGAGCGCGCTCGTCGCCGAGCGGCTGTGCGCCCTTGGCGTGCCCGTGCAGCGCGAGGTGTATGAGGGCCACGGCCACGGCTCCGTGCTCGCGGCGTCGCTGCCGGATCTGCTGGGCTGGATCAGCGAGCGCTTCGCCGACGAGCCGGCGCGCGACGACTGTTGAGCGACAGACGGGAGACGTCGTGAAGCGTGTTCACCTGCTCCGCCATGCCAAATCGAGCTGGGACGATCCCGCGCTCGCCGATCGCGATCGGCCGCTGGCGCCGCGCGGTGTGCGCGACGCTGAGGCGATGAGCGACCATCTGCGCGCCGCCGGCGTGGTCCCGGAGCTGGTTCTGTGCTCGTCGGCCCTCCGGACTGTTCAGACCCTGGAGCGCATCTCCGCTGCTCTTCCGCCGCAGGCCAGGGTCCACGTCGAGCCTGGGCTGTACGGCGCCGGCAGCCGCGAGCTGCTCTCGCGGCTCCGCGAACTCCCCGACGAGGTCTCCTCGGTGATGCTGATCGGACACAACCCCGGCATCCACGACCTCGCCGTGGGCCTGGCTGCGCCGAACGCCGTTGCGCAGCTCGGCTGGAAATTCCCGACGGCGGCCCTGGCGGTCCTTGTCGCGCCGGTCACTCGCTGGGCGCGACTGTCCAAGCACGGAGCGCAGCTGGAGTCCTTTGTGACCCCGTCCCAGCTGCGCGGATGAGGCACCTGGAGCCCCGAGCGCGAGGAAGCGCGAGGTGATGGTGGGCGCACGAGGATTTGAACCTCGGACCTCTTCCGTGTCAGGGAAGCGCTCTCCCCCTGAGCTATGCGCCCTCATGGTGGATGCTGGGGCAGGATAGCCCACGCCCATGCGGCCTGCCAGGCGCGCGGAGCGCCGAAGGCGCCGTCATCGCCCGAGAAGAGAAGGAGAATCAGATGCGCCAGATGTACCTCGGCGGCTCCGGCCTCGTGGTCAGCGAGATGTGCCTCGGCACGATGACGTTCGGCGACCCGTGCGACAAGGACACCTCTCGGGCGATCGTCGAGCGCTTCCGCGAAGCGGGCGGGACCTTCTTCGATACCGCTGACGTGTACGTGGCCGGGCAGAGCGAGACGATCCTCGGCGAGATCGTCGCTGGATACCGTGACGAGGTCGTCATCGCCACCAAGGCGTATGCGGCCATGGGGGAGGGCCCAAACGACCGCTCGTCCAGCCGCCGCCATCTCGTGGCCGCCGTCGACGACAGCCTCCGGCGACTGGGGACTGACTACATCGACCTGTACCAGCTTCACCGGTTCGATCCGACCACGCCGCTGGCGGAGACGCTGTCGACGCTGGAGGACCTCGTCCGCTCTGGCAAGGTGCTGTACGTCGGGATCTCGAACTTCAACGGCTGGCAGCTGGAGCGCGCGATCAGGATGCAGGAGGCAGCGGGCTACGACGCTTTCGTGTCGCTGCAGCCTCAGTGGTCCCTGGCCGAGCGCACGATTGAGCTCGAGACGCTGCCCGCGGCCCGGGCGAACAACCTGGGGATCCTGCCGTGGTCACCGCTGGCTGCCGGATTCCTGACCGGGAAGTATTCGCGCGGCGAGGACGGGCAGGGCAAAGGGCGGTTCGCGCGCTGGCTCGATGGTGTGAGCGACCAGAAGTGGGCGACACTCGAGGTGGTGCGTGACATCGCAGAGGCGCACGGCGCGGCCCCCGCCAGCGTCGCGATCGCGTGGCTGCTGTCGAAGCGGTTCACCACGCCCATCATCGGCGCCACGAGAGTCGAGCAGCTGGATGCGAGCCTCGCCGCTGGCGATCTGCGGCTGTCAGATGGCGAGCTCACGCGCCTCGACGAGGCAGGCGCCCCGGCGCCGATGTATCCGATGACCCATCCGCAGGCATCCGGGCGTCCCGAGCGGACCTTGCGCTCGCCTTGAGGCCCGCGAGCAGGAAGTCACGGGCGAGCGCGCCGTCAGCGGCGGAACAGCGACAGAAGGATCGTCAGCACGATCGAGGCGATGATCATCGACGTGATCGGGATGTAGACCCGAGTCCGCTCGCCCTCGATGCGGATATCGCCGGGAAGCCTGCCGAACCACGACAGGGCGCCGGTCATGACCAGCACGCCCAGGATGATCGCGCCGACCCCAAGGGCGACGATCATCAGGCCGACCGACCGGGACTCCATCCGAGCGATTCTAGGTTGCGGATGCGCGCGCAGCGCCGCTGGGCGAGCGCACACTGGCGCGGCGATGGATGACATCAGGGTGCAGCGGCTGGACGATCCCGTCAGTCGGGAGCTCATCTCTCAGCTGCTCGCTGATCTGCGGGAGCGCTACGGCTGGGACGACCTCGGCGAGGCCGAGCCCGAGGAGTTCGTGCCGCCTCGCGGCACGTTCGTCGTCGGCCGTCGGGATGGCCGCGCAGTCGCCTGCGGCGGCGTCCGCGCCTACGAGGGCCGGACCGGGGAGATCAAGCGCATGTACGTGGCGCCGGAAAGCCGGGGCAAGGGCTTCGGTCGCCAGATACTGGCTGAGCTCGAGCGCTTCGCCGTCGAAGCCGGCTACGACGCGCTGCGCCTGGAGACCGGCGTGCTCCAGCCCGAGGCGATAGGCCTGTATGTCGCGTCGGGCTACGAGCAGATCCCCAACTACGGCATCTATGCGGACGAGCCGAGCAGCGTGTGCTATGCCAAGCGCCTCACCGCGGAGTAGCGGGCGTCAGACGTTGAAGCGGAAGTGGATGACGTCGCCGTCGCGCACGACGTAGTCCTTGCCCTCCGCCCGCATGCGACCGGCATCCTTGACGGCCTGCTCGCCCCCGAGTTCGACCCAGTCGCTGAAGCGGGTCACCTCAGCGCGGATGAAGCCGCGCTCGATGTCGGAGTGGATCTCGCCTGCGGCGGCCGGCGCCTTCGTCCCGGCGCGGATCGTCCAGGCCCGGGCTTCCTTCGGTCCCGCGGTGAAGTACGTGATCAGACCGAGCAGGCGATAGGCCGCGGTGACCAGCTGGTCCAGCCCCGATCGCTCCAGCTCCAGCGCCGCGAGGAAGTCGGCGCGCTCGTCGGGCGGGAGCTCGGCGATCTGCGCCTCCGCCTCGGCGCACACCACGACCACTTCGGCGCCTTCCTTGTCGGCGATGGCGCGAACGGTGTCGACGTGCGCGTTGCCTCCAGCGGCGAGGTCGTCCTCGCCGACGTTGGCGGCGTACAGCACGGGCTTGGCGGTGAGCAGGAACAGGTCGGCGTAGGCGCGCGCCTCTTCGGCTGTGGTCGAGCACGTGCGGGCCGGCTCCCCGGCTTCCAAGTGGGTCTGCAGCCGGGCGATCAACTCGGCCTCTCGCGCGGCGTCCCTGCCTCCCGTCCTGGCCGCGCGCGCTGCCCGGTCAGCGCGCTTGGAGACGGTGTCGAGGTCCTTGAGCAGCAGCTCCGTCTCGACGACCTCGATGTCGCGCGCCGGATCGATCGAGCCATCGACGTGCACGACGTCGGGATCATCGAAGCAGCGCACCACGTGGACAATCGCGTCGACTTCTCGGATGTGGGACAGAAACTGATTGCCGAGCCCTTGTCCGGCGCTCGCGCCGCGGACCAGCCCGGCGATGTCGAGAAACTCCACGCTGGTCGGCACGATCTTGGCCGATTGAGCCAGTCGAGCGAGCGTGTCCAGACGCTGATCCTGCAGTGGCACGACGCCGACGTTGGGCTCAATAGTGGCGAAGGGATAGTTGGCGGCCTCGGCGCCGGCGGCCGCGACCGCATTGAACAGCGTCGACTTGCCGACGTTCGGCAGCCCGACGATCCCCACCTGGAGTCCCATGGCCGCAAGGATGCCCTCCGGGTTCCCGTCCCGCCAAACCTCGGCCCGCGTGCAGGACCGTGTGCGCTCGCCTGCCCGCCACCAGACTGCTCCTAGAGTTGGCCCGGTGACCCCGGAAGTGGTGTACCTGGTGATCGGCGTCGGCCTGCTGCTGGCGACCGTGCTCCCGCGCATGCTGCACGGGCGGGCGCTCTCGGAGCCGATGGTGGTCCTAGCCTTCGGGATCGTCGCCGGTGCGCTCATCCCGGGCCGGGACCCGATCTCCCCGGTGCTGGATGCCACGGCGACCGCGCACCTGGCGGAGGCGTGCGTGATCGTGTCGCTGATGGGGGTCGGCCTGGCCATCGACCGACCGCTGCACTGGCGCACCTGGGGACCCACCTGGCGGTTGCTGGCCATCGCCATGCCGCTGTGCATCGGCGGGGTTGCCCTGCTCGGCTGGTGGGCGATAGGACTGACCGTTCCGGCCGCGGTGCTGCTCGGAGCCGTGCTGGCCCCGACCGACCCTGTGCTGGCCTCGGCAGTGCACGTCCCGCCGCCGAGGGCTGACGGGGAGGACGAAATCGATCCCGAGGAGGACGCCGTGCGCTTCGCGCTCACCTCCGAGGCAGGGCTGAACGACGCGTTGGCCTTCCCGTTCGTCTACCTTGGCTTGTTCCTGCTGGGCAAAGGACCGATCGAGGCCTGGCTGACCGAGTGGCTGCTGTGGACCCTGGTCGGCAAGATCGCGGTCGGCGCCCTGGTGGGCTGGTTCGCCGGGCTGGCACTCGGCCAGATGGCGTTCCGCAGCTCGGTCAGCACGTTGCGGTTGGCCGAGATCGGCAACCCGCTGCTGGCCGTAGCCGCCACCTTCACGGTCTACGGGCTGACAGAGCTGATCGGCGGCTACGGCTTTCTCGCGGTGTTCGCGGCCGCCGTCGCGATCCGCTCGGTGGAGCGGGGTCACGGCTACCACCGGCGGCTGCACCAGCTGATCGAGCAGCTCGAGACCATCCTCACGCTAGCCCTGCTCCTGATGCTCGGGGCAGCCTTGAGCGCCGGGCTTCTGGCCGAACTCGGCTGGCCGAGCATCCTGGTCGGTGTGGCCCTGATCTTCGTCATCCGCCCGCTGTGCGCGTGGGTCTCGCTGTGGGGCAGCACGGAGCTCAGGGGCCAGGAGCGCTGGGCCGTGGCGGCCTTCGGGGTCCGCGGGATCGGCTCGATCTACTACCTGGCCTATGCGCTGAGCAGCGAGTACACCACCGAAGGGCTGGAGCTGTGGTCGGTCGTGGCGTTCACCATCGTGCTGTCGGTCGTTGTGCACGGGATCGCCGCGACCCCCGCGATGCGTTGGCTGGACGAACCGGATGAGCGCGCCGCCAAGGCCTGACCCGAGGAGCGCGCCGAAGGGAGTGCGCCTCGCCGGCGGCTCACCTACTACGCTCTCGGCATGTACGCGGAGATCCTGGGCCCTGACGATGGTGCCGATGTCATCCTGCTGCACGGCGGGATCGGCGCCGGGCGGTATCACTGGTCCCGGGCGGCTGGGCCGCTGTCCGAGCGCTTCCGGGTGCATCTGCCCGACCTCCCCGGACACGGCCGCACTCCGCTGCCCGAGGAATGTGAGTACTCGCGCCAAGTGCTAGTCGACGCGGTCGCCGGGTACGTGGAGTCAGTCGGGTCGCCGGCCCATGTCGCGGGCTTCAGCATGGGCGGGCACGCGAGCCTCGCGCTGGCGCAGACGCGTCCGGAGCTGTTCGCATCGCTGATCCTCATCGGGGTCAGCATCCGCGAGCACTCAGGGCTGCAGCGATGGCGCGAGCGCTTCGATCCGGATCGCTTCGAGGCTCGCAATCCGCTCTGGGCAGGGTCGCTGGCCAAGCTGCACGCGCCTCAGGGCGGAGAGGACGTGTGGCGCGACGTGATGCGTCGGGATGCGGGCGGGCTCGACGCCGGGGTGGACCTGGACGCGCTGGGGGCGCTTGAATGCCCGACCCTGCTGATCCGCGGCGACCGCGACCCCGCCATCGACCCCGGCCACTACGCCGAGCTCCGTGAGATCTGGCCCCACGCCGACGAGCTGGTGGTGCCTGCGGGCGATCATGATGTCCAGATCGGTCGATATCGGATCGTGGTCCCTGCGCTGCTTGATTTCTACGAGCGCATCGGCGCCTGAAGCACCGCCGCGCATCCCGCGGGCGTCCATGTCACAATGACGGCTCGCCGGCCTCCTTTCTGGGGGGGACGGAAGGAGCGCGTGTGCAGACCGTCACCATTCATCAGCAGCCCGCCCGGCTGCGGCGGCCGGTGCTGATCGCGGCGTTCTGCGGCTGGAACGATGCAGGGGAGGCGGCCAGCGCTGCGGTCAGGGCGCTGCGCGAGGAGCTGGACGCGAGCCTCTTCGCAGAGATCGATGCAGAGGACTTCATCGATTTCCAGCAAACCCGCCCGATGGTCCGCATCGTGGACGGGCGCCGCAGAATCGACTGGCCGCGCAACCGGTTCTGGCGAGCCGAGCTCCCGGGAATCGATCGAGACGTGATCATTCTCGAGGGCACGGAGCCGAATCTTCGCTGGCAGGCGTTCTGCGCGGAGGTCGTCGGCCTCGCGCGCAGCGTCGGCGTCGATGAGGTCGTGACGCTCGGCGCGCTGCAGGTCGATGTGCCGCATACGCAGGCGGTGCCCGTCACCGGCAGCGCCGACAGCGACGAGGTTGCCCAGCGGCTTGGTCTGCGTGCGAGCAGCTACGAAGGGCCGACCGGCATCACCGGGGTGCTGAGCCTCGCGTGCGCCGAGGTGGGCATGTCGTCGATCAGCATGTGGGCCGGCGTGCCGCACTATCTGGCCGGCACGTCCTACCTCGTTGCCGCGCTGGCGCTGGCCGACCGCGTCGTCGGACTGCTCGGCGCGGACCTCTCGCTGGATCGCCTCGCCCAGGACGCCGCGAAGCAGCGGGACGACATCGCCGACCTTGTCCAGCGCGACGAAGATCTCGCGGAGTACGTCGAGGAGCTCGAGCAGCGAGGTGCGTCGGTCGCGAGCGAGCGGGACTCGCAGATGGCCGATCGAGACGACGTCACCGGCGACGAGCTCGCTGCCGAGTTCGAACGGTATCTGCGCGAGCGCGGAAGCTAAGCCGCCTCGTCGCTCCCGGGCGTCAGGCGCCCAGGCGCTCGCGGACGATCGAATTGACCTGCTTGCCGTCGGCGCGGCCCTTGACCTTGGGCATCACCGCTGACATGACCCGGCCGAGGTCGCTGGCTGCCGTGGCGCCGGTCGCCGCGATGGCCTCATCGACCAGCGCCGCGAGCTCGCTGTCATCCAGCTGCGCTGGCAGGTAGGCGCGGATGATCTCCAGCTCGCGCCGCTCCTTGTCCGCGAGCTCGCCTCGACCCGCCTGGTCATAGACCTCGGCCGCCTCCGACCGGCGCTTCGCCTCGCGCGTGAGCACCTCCACCGCCTCGGCGTCGCTGAGATCGTCATCGCCCCGCCCGGCGGCGACTTTCGCGGTCTTCAACCCCGAGAGCACCATGCGCAGCGTTGCCAACGCCTCGCTGTCGCGAGCGCGCATCGCCGCAACGAGGTCGGCCTGGATCCTGTCCGTGAGCGCCATCGCGCCATCCTAGTGGGAGACGTCGGCGACTCCCTGCGGGCCGCGCCGATGGGTCGGGGCGGTCAGGCTGTCGACGCACCCCCAGTACGCTGTCGCGATGTCATCCAACCCGACTCCCGCGACCGATCAGCCGCTGATGCCGGACTCCCTGCGCCCTGGCGGCAGGTTCGATACGTGGCGGCCGGCGCGGCCCCGTTACGTCGTCGTGGACGTCGACGGGACGCTCGTCGGCGAAGGGACCACCGCGACCCCGCGGGTGCGGGACGCAGTGGCCGGGGCGTCAGCGGCGGGCCTCGCGATCGGCTTTGCGACCGGGCGGCTTCCGGCTGGTCTGACGGACCTGCGCGCGCAGCTAGCTTTGTCCGGGCCGCACCTTGTGCACAACGGCGCCGAGGTCCTGGCCGACGGGCAGCGGGTGGCCGCGTGGCCGCTGTCCCCCGCTGAGGTGAAGTCGGTGCTCGAGGTGCTGCGGCGCTTGGATGTCTACGCGGAGTTCTACGTGGGCGACGGCTTTCTGGTGACGGACTACTGGGAGCCTGCGCGTCCCCATTGGGAGCTGATCACCGGGGGCCCCGATGGGCTCATCACCGCGGCCGATCTCGACGTGGTCGAAGTGGTCCGGGTCTGCCCTGTCCTCGTCGGCGACGAGGGGCTCGAACGACTCATCGGGGAGCTGCGGGCGCTAGGGCTGGCCGTCACGCCATCATCGTCGCCCATCATCCCGGGCATGCATTTCGTCAACACCACCGACGCTGCGGCCGACAAGGGCCAGGCGCTGGCTGTGGCCGCGCGGCATCTGGGCTGCTCGCTGGCCGAGGTGGTCGCGGTCGGCGACGGCGCGAATGATGTCGCGATGCTCGACGTCGCGGGCACCGCGATCGCGATGGGGCAGGCGCCGCGGGAGGTGCTCGCCGCAGCGCATCTCGTCGCCCCCGAGGTGGCCGCCGACGGCGTCGCCCACGCGCTCGAGTCGGTCACCGCGTGGCTCGCCGAGCCGCAACGTGGCTGACGCGCTCGAAGATCGCCGCGGCTCACAATCACGACCCGGCAAGATGCTCAGTTGAACCGCAGTGTGTGAGGTTCGCGGCGGAATCGTCGCGGAGCCACAGTCTGCGTGGAACTGGCCGGTGCTCGCGCAATGCGAGCAAGGCTGGCGCCCCCGAGCACGGCGGCGGGCCTGGAGTTCCGCGGCGCCGCTACTGCTGCGCGATCTCGTCCGCAAGACGCTCGGCGTCTGCAACCTCTGCGGCCAGGACATCGAGCCCTGAATCCCAGAAGCCTGGATCGGTGAGGTCCACGCCGGCCCGGCGCGCGAGCTCGTTGGGCGATTGCGAGCCGCCGGCGCGGAGCATCTCGAGGTAGCGCGGGACGACCTCGGGCCCCTGCTCCTCGTAGGTGCGATACAGCGCAAAAGCCAGGAGATTGCCGAACGCGTACGCATAGACGTAGCCCGGGGCCTCGATGAAGTGAGGGATATAGCTCCACCAGCTGGCGTAGCCGTCGGTCAGGGTCACCGAGTCGCCGAACATCTCGCGCTGCGTCGACATCCACGCGTCTGCGATCGCCGACGCCGACAGCTCGCCACGATCGCGCCTCGCCGTGTGGACGGCCTGCTCGAACCGGTTCATGGCGACCTGGCGGAAGATCGAGGCGAAGGTGTCGTCCAGGCGCTGCGTGATCAGGTTGAGGCGGGCGAGCGGATCGGACGCCTCTGCCATCAGTCGCGCCAGCGTTACCGTCTCGCCGAAGATCGAGGCGGTCTCAGCTGTGGTGAGGGGAGTGGCGGCGTTGAACAGCGTCTGCGACTGCGACAGGCGCATGTGGATGCCGTGGCCCAGCTCGTGGGCCAGTGTCATGACATCGCGCGGGCGCCCAGTGAAGTTCAGCAGCACATACGGGTGGACATCGGGCGTCACGTCGTGCGCGAACGCGCCTCCGCGCTTGCCTGGCGCCGCGGGCGCGTCGATCCACCCCCGCTCGAAGAACGTGCCGGCGAGGTCGCTCATCTCCGGCGAGAACTCCCGGTAGGCGCCCAGGACGATGTCGCGGGCGTCGTCCCAGGAGATCAGGTGCTCCTCACCGGCCGGAAGTGGGGCGTAGCGGTCGTAGTCATACAGCTCGTCGAGGCCGAGCAGCCTCGCTTTGAGGCGGTAGTAGCGGGCTACGATGTCGTAGCGGCCTGTGACCGCCTTGACCAGGGCCTCGACCTGCTCGTCGTCCGCATCGTTCTCGAGGTTGCGGCTGTGCAGCCAATGGGGATGCCGCCGCAGGCGGTCGACGATCGCCTTGTCCTGCAGCAGCGTGTTCATGATGAACACGCGCGTGGGCAGGTCACGCGCCAGCGCCTCGGTGACGGCCTCCTGCGCGCGGCGCCGGCGGGCGCGATCGCGATCGAACAGCCCGCTGAGCGCTTCGTCGAGGGTGCGCTCGGCGCCGTCAAACGCCACGGTGATCGCGCTGGTCTGAAGCGTGAACAGCCGCCCCCAGGCCGCCTGGCCGGTCTGGGCGAGTTCGCGCATCACCTGCTCTTCCCCCTCCGTGCGCAGGTGGGGTCGGTAGCGGCGCAGGGACTCCAGGTGATGGCGGTAGCCGCCGACGGCCTCATCGTCCAGCAGCCGCGCCGCGCGCTCGTCTTCCACGGCTGCCCATTCGAGCTCGAAGAACAGCAGCAGGTTGCTCGCCGCGGTCATCTGCTCCTCGACGCGGGAGAGCAGAGCGCCGCTGGCCTCATCGGAGGTGTCCGCTGAGAAGCGCAGGAAGGCGTAGGCCTCGGCGCGCCGCAGCGGGGTGTAGACCGCCTCCTGGTGCGCGCAGGCAGCCGCCAGCGCTTGGGCATCCAGCTCGCCGACCCGGTTGCGGTAGCGCGCCGCGAACCCCTCGGCGTCTGCGAGCGGCGCTGTCAGGTCCCGCTCCAGCGCAGAATCATCGAGTCCGGTGTACAGGTCGTCCAAGTTCCAGCGCACCTGCTCGGCGCCGGTGGAGAGGGTCTCGGTCACGAAGCGTCTCCTGTGGGTCATCCGGATCTCGGCGCCGCGCCGCGCAGCAGCTCAGCGCCTCCAGGTCCAGCCGAAGTTGAGGGTGAAGTTCACGCCAGCGCCCACGACGATGCCTGCGAGCTGGGACAGCAGGTAGTGCACGCCCACGGCGTGGTGCAGGAAGTGGAAGACTCCGATCGTCACGAACAGCGCGCCCGCAGAGATCGTGTTGAACCGCAGCAGCCGCCCCAGATCCAGCGCACGGTGATGGAACGTCCACAGCTCGTTGCCGATGTAGTTGCCGATGATGGCCGTCTCGGTCGCGATCGCCGACGAGACCGTCGGATGCAGTCCCAGCCGACCGTGCAGGAGGTAGAGCACTGCGAGGTTGACCAGCGTGCCCGCGCCGCCGACAGCTCCGAAGCGGAACATCGCCTTGAGCACGCCGGGCTTGTCGCGGATGGGGATCTCGCCCGCAGCGGTGCCAGGCGGCGCCGTGAATGCCTCTTCATGTGGCTCGACGGTCACCGCCGCACATCCCTTGCGCTTGTCACGTTCCTCCTCAGGCACGGGCTGAAGGTCGCGGCAGAGCCTACCGGTGACCGCGCGCATCGGGTGCGTCAGTGAGTGGCGCCGGCACCCTGCGCGGCGGCGCACGCCTTGGCGAAGTCTTGGGTCTCGGTCGCCGACAGCGCGACGGACAGCGCCCGCAGCAGGTCGACCAGGTCCGTTTCCACGCGCACCTGAACCACGCCCGGTTCGCTGTCGACGTCGACCTGGATCCGATCGGCGTCCGCCCGCAACTCCAGTCGCGGCGCAGGCGGCCACAGCGGATCGTCCGGCTCCTGCTCGGCCAGGTAGTCCCACGTCTCGACCGCGATGCGCTCGTGGAGCTGCGCGAGGCGCGTCGCGGCGTCGCGGACCTCGGCGAGCAGCGCCGCGATCTCATGCAGCCGATCATCGACTTCGGCGGCGTGCGCCCGGCAGTACAGATGATCGGGCGGCAGCGAGGCCCCGCATGCTGGGCAGACGTCGTCTCGGTACATGCGCACGATCCTAGATCGGCCCCAACCCAGGCAAGGCCGTAACGTGGGCGGATGCAACGCTGGAACATCGCGCATGCCCGCCATCTGCTCGGCGTCTTCCGCCAGGGCAGGTACCCCGCGGCGGCCGTCTACGACAGCCTCGGCGCGGACTTCTTTCTGGCGCCGGCGCCCGGGTGGCTCAACCTCGGGCTGTGGGAGGGGCCTGGGGACCTTGACGAGGCGCTCATTGCCCCGCGGCGGCTGGTCGAGACGCTTGCGAACGCGCTGCCGGCGGACGCTGCGATCCTCGACGTCGCCAACGGGCTGGGCGCCCAAGACCTCGTCATCGCCGAGGTCGCGCGTCCGCGGCGGCTGATCGCGCTCAACCTCACCGAGTCGCAGCTTCGAGCGGGCCGCGAGCGGCTGCGGGCCGCCGGCGCGCTGCCGGTGGTCGCTGACGCGGGGCGCATCCCGCTGGCGAGGGCAAGCGTGGACGGGGTGATCTGCGTCGAGGCGGCGTTTCACTTCCGCTCCAGAGCCGAGTTCTTCGCCGAAGCGAGACGGGTGCTGCGCCCAGGTGGCGTGCTGGTCACCTCCGACATCAGCGCGGAGCGCGGGCCCCGAAGATTTGACGAGCTGATCGCAGGCCTGGCCACACTGCGCGTCTGGGGGCTTCGCCGGGACGCGCTGGCCAGCGCTGCCCAGATCGGGCGTCAGGCTGAGTCGGCGGGATTCGCCGACGTCAAGGTCTCCCGCTGCGCTGAGCGCGTCTTCGATCCCGCGCTGAACTGGGTGAGCGCGCGGCTCGATCAGCTGGAGCGAGCGGGGGCAGTCCCCAGGTCCCAGATGGCCGTGGCGCGCCTGACCGCCGGTCATTGGCGCCTGCTGCGCGAGCGCGGCCTGATGGACTACCTGCTGCTGCGCGCCTCAGTCCCCGAGTCGACTTCCACGGTGCGAGCCACGTCGCGGGCGCGCGGCTGACGGCTCGGGCGCCAGGTGACAGGAGCCCACGGCGGGGCAGGCGGCGCGAGCAGAAAGCCCTGCGCATACACCACTCCGGCGCTGACCAGCGCTGCGGCCTCCTCTGCCGTCTCCACGCCCTCGGCGATCACGTAGCTGCCGATCTTGTCGGCGAAGCGGGTCATCGACTCGACCAGGGCGCTGCGCGCAGGGTGATCGCCCAGATCGGCGACGAGTGCGCGATCCAGCTTGAGGTAATGAGGCGCGAGGTTGAGCACGTGGCGAAGGTTGGCGTGTCCGGCGCCCATGTCGTCCACGGCCACGCGCACGTTGCTGTCGGTCCACGCGCCGAGGCTGCGGGTCAGCAGCGCATAGTCGCGAATCGCCTGCTGCTCGGACACCTCGATCGTGACGTTGGCTGGCAGGCGGGACCGGCAGTCGTCGAGCACCCCGGACATCAACGCGCCGGGGCTCGCGTTCAGAAACAGCACGGCGCCGTCCGGCGGGGGCCCCGCGGACAGCGCCACCTCCCACATCGCGAGCTCGAGGTCATCGCGAACACCGACCTGCTCGGCGATATCGAGCCAGCGGTCGGGGCCCAGATTGGAGCCGTCGATTCGCGACAGCGCCTCGTAGCCCAGGATATGGCCGTCCCGCAGCGAGACGACCGGCTGGAACAGTGTGGTGATGGAGCGGTTGGCGACCACCTCGCGGATGCGGCGGTGCAGCGCCAGATCGGTCCCGATCAGCACCGGCGCCTTGTGGGCGTCGGGCGCGTCCCCGAACACGGCGACTTGATTGCGGCCAGCGTGCTTCGCGCGGTAGACGGCCTCGTCTGCTTGCTCGACCAGCGAGGCGGCGTCTCCTGCGAGGGCCGGGGCGGCGCTCACGCCGATGCTCACGCTGATCGGCAGAGGGTTCGCGAGCGCTGCCACGTTGGCGCGCATCCGCTCCGCGACCTGGGTGGCGTCCTCCACCTCGGTCTCGGGCAGCAGTACGGCGAACTCGTCGCCGCCGACCCTGCCGACGACGTCAGAGATGCGCGCCGCGCCCCGCAGGGTCTGCCCGATCGCCGCGAGCACGGCATCGCCCGTTGGGTGGCCATGTCCGTCATTGATCGCTTTGAAGTCGTCGAGATCGATGACGAGAAGCCCGAGAGGGCGGTTGTGACGGCATGCCCGCTCGGTCTCCACGTGCAGCCGCTCATGGAAGGCGCGGTGGTTGAGACAGTTGGTGAGCCCGTCGTAGTCGGCCAGATCCGCGAGCCGTCGGGCCAGCGCCGCTTGATGCTGATAGTGCGAGGTGTGGTTGCGCGCGGCAACCGCGCAGGCCAGCGTCACCAGCGCCTGCCCGCCCACGAAGAGGAACAGGCGGGCCGGATCGGCGATGCCGGCCAGCGAGCTGGTCGCCAGGTACGCGCCGATGACGACGACGCCGAGGACCAGAACGCCGAGCGGCGGATAGGCCATGGCCGCGTAGACCAGCGGGAGGAAGTACAGCAGCGCCAGAGGGCTTTCTGAGCCGTCGAACAGGCTGCTCAGTGCGATAAGGCCGCACACCGAGGTGCTCCAGGCGTAGAACAGCACCAGCCCACGGGGATGGCGCACCAGCCGGTCCAGCGGCAGAAGGAAGATGGACGCCGACAGGGCGACGACGGCCCCCATCAATACCAACAGCAGCACCCGGTCGGGGTGGTCCTCCAGCATCGCCACATACAGCAGCCCGACGAGCCCGGTCCCGGCGCTCAGCCATGCGCCGAGTCGCACATGTCGCACCCAGAATCGCGCCTCATGATCATTTGTGGCTAGTGCATGCATGACTTGGTGTCGGCTCGCTGGCCGGTTACATTGAGTAATTGGGCCGCTTTCACCGATCCGCGGGTCGGCCGGCTCGGGCCGGTCATGCCCATCGGACGGGCGCGCGCTGCGGCGCGGTGGCTCGCGCGGGCGAACCGCCTGGCGCCGATTCGCGAGAACTAGCGCGCGGAGCCGGGGGGCGCCTGCGGCGCCGCGAGGCCCAGTTCGCGGCGCAGGAAGCTCATCTGGAACTGCAGAAGACGCTCTGCCACAACCTCTTGGGGCGTCATGTGCGTCACCGCCGACAGGGGCAGCACGCTGTGGATGCGCCCCGCTTCCAGCAGCGCTCGGGACAGCCGCAGCGTGTGCGCCGCGACGACGTTGTCATCGGCCATGCCGTGGATCAGCAGCAGCGCTCGGCCCTCGTCCTGCGCCCCCGCCTGCGTGCGCGCGTCGCCCAGAATCGAGCTGCAGCGGTACGCCTCGCCCGCGCGGTCGGGCTGGCCGAGGTAACGCTCGGTGTAGTACGTGTCGTACAGCCGCCAATCGGTGACGGGGGCGCCGGCGATCGCGGCGCGGAACACATCAGGTCGGCGCAGCAGCGCAGCGGCCGCCAGAAAGCCGCCGAATGACCAGCCTCTGATGGCGACTCGGCCCAGATCCAGAAAGCTGCGCTTGCTGACGGCCGCCAGCAGCGCGTCGATCTGGTCCTCCAGGCACGGGCCTGCCAGATCGCCGGCGATCTCGCGCTCCCATTCCGGCCCGCGCCCTGGCGTCCCCCGGCCATCGACTATCAGCACGGCGAAACCGGCGTCGGCGAACCACTGCGAGGTCAGCAGCCCGTCGCTGCTCTGCAGGACGCGCTGCGAATGCGGACCGCCGTATGGGTCCATCAGCACCGGCAGAGGGCCGTCAACGTCGGCGCGGAAGCCCCGCGGCAGCAGCAGCGCTGCCCGAAGCTCGCGTTTGCCGAGCGTCAGCAGCTCGACGTTGGGCTTCAGCACCGGCTCCTCAGCGAGCGACGCCAGGGCGCGGTGCTGCGATCCGTCAGCCGGGCCGAGCACAGTGAGCATGCCCGGCGAGCTCAGCGATCGAGACTGCACGACGAGCAGCCGATCGTTGGCGACCGCCGTGTGCACGCCGGTCTCTGCGGTGAGGCGCCTGCAGGCGCCACCGTCGAACGACGCTTCCCAGACGGCGATCGCGGTCGGATCGGCGCCTGAAGCGGTGAAGATCGCATGGCGGGCGCCCGCGTGAATCACCGTGCGCACATGCAGGCCCCCCGGCGTGATGAGCTCGTCGTTCACCGCAAGTCTGCGGGCCCCGTCGGCGTCGACCGCGTGCAGCAGCCGTTCGTCGGGCAGCCACCGCGGAAGACCGGAGACGATCTCCACCCAGTGCGCGTCGCGGTCCTCGCGCACGAGCGACGTCTGGCCGCCGACGGTTTCCACGGCGAGGGTGCGGGTGACGCGCTGGTCCCGCGACTGCACCAGCAGCGTCAGAGGGCCCGTCCGGCGCCAGAGCACCCGGACCAAGTACGGGAAGGCTTCCCGGTCCCATTCGACTCGGATCCGCGATCCGATGAGGTCGACCAGCCACAGGCTCACATCGGCGTTCGCGCCGCCCGCGACTGGGTAGCGCAGCGTTGCTGGCGCGGCCGTGGGCTCTGCTGGATCGCTGATGTGCCACAGGGCCACGGGCGCATTGTCGACTCGCGCCACGGCGAGGCGCTGGCCATCGGGAGACCACCAGAAGCCCCGTGAGCGGCCCATCTCCTCGGCCGCGATGAACTCGGCGAGGCCCCAGGTGACATCGGGGAGGTCCTCGCCGACCAGTCGCCGGCCCGTCGCACCGATCCGCCCGAGGGCGGCGATCTCCAGCGCCCCCCGGCGCACGTAGGCGACCAGCCGTCCGGTCGGATCGGGCCGCGGGTCGATCGCGCCGGACTCAACCGGCAGGCTCGCGGTCCGTCCCGCGACGAGGTCCGTGACGAACAGTTTGCCGTTCAGCGCGAAGGCCGCTGTCGCGACATCGCGGTCGGTCGCGTAGCCCACGATCCCGCTCGCCTGCTCTCGCGCGCGCTCCCGCCGCGCCGCCTCCTCGGCCGGAACGTCGCCGTCCACGGCGTCGATCGCGGCTGGATCAGCGACGCAGCGCTCAGCCCCCGATTCGGTGTCGAGCACCCACAGACGCTGGAGGGGATCGTCCCCCGCTCCCGCGCGCAGGAAGGCGACGCGGGCGCCGTCCGCAGCGAGGGAGAAGGATTTGGGATGCCCGAGGGTGAAGCGGCGGGTCCGAGCGTACTGATGCGGAAAGGAGCGAGCCGTGGTGCGAGGCCGGATCATGCGGGGTCGGGCGCTCCAGCGGATGCCGCCGAGGCTGACCGGCGGGGGCAGCGGCGCTCATGGCCAGGCCGCACCCATGTCCACGCGCCGCAATGCTCACAGCGAGTCCCGTCCTTGACGCTCGGGTTGTCGTGCAGCACCGGCGGCAGGAACACATCGAGCCCGGCGCACACGAACGCCTCGTACGCCTTCTCGCCGAGCTGGCGGTTCGCTGCCGCCGCCCCGTCCAGGATCGACTGCGGCTCGGGCCCCGCGCCCTCATTTCGCAGGAGCGCCATGAACGCCGCCGTCTCCGGTCGGCCGAGATCCAGACCGTCGACTCCATGCGCTCGCGCCGTGTCGGGCAGCGGCACGTCCACGCCTCGCTCGCGCCAGGCGTGCCATGCGGCAAGACCGCGCGCCCGATCGGCGCCGGCAGCCTGCTCCACAAGGGCGCAGATCCGCGCGCGCAGCAGCTCGGCGCCGCCGTGATCGCGCGCCCACGCCAGGACCGCTCCGATGGCGGGACTGTCCAGATCGACGCGCTCAAGCAGCGGGCCGACCTTGTCCGGGTAGTGCTCGTGCGCCATCGCCAGGGTGCTGACCGACGCCGGGAGCCGGTCGACGTTCGCCGCAAGGACGGCATCCACAGCCGGGGCCAGCGGTCGCTGCGATCGTGCTGCGGCCGCCTCGTCCAGCCAGTCCTCGTCTGGCTCCGCGGGCAGCGGGATGTTCAGCTCCGGCTCGCGCGCCAGCAGCGCAGAGGCCACCGCCGGCCGGGCGCCGACCTGAGTCAGGTCCTCGATGACTGTCTCGCGCAGCCACTGCCAGATCAGCCCGTGGGCTTGATGGATGTCCTCGGCCAGCCGGTCGGCTCGGCCCCGCAAGCCGAGGCGGGCTGCTCGCCGCAGCGCATCCCGTCCTTTGCTCAGCGCCTGCTCGCGCTCGGCCAGGATCGGCCGGCAGTCGTCGGGGCGCTGACGGAACAGCTCCCAGAGCGGAAACAGGTCACGGTAGCGCCCGCTCGCAGCCGACGCGACGAAATGGCGAGCCAACGCGGCCGGGCCCAGCAGGGCGCCGGCGGTCACCGGGGGCAGGTCGGGAATCAGCTGTTCATGCGCCTTGCGCGACAAGCGCGCCAGCTTCGGATCGGGTGACAGCGCGTAGCGCAGCGCTCGCTCGTTCGTGTCGCCCACTCGGCGAACGATGTCAGCAGGCTGCACCGGGGCGGACGGCGACATCGAGGTTGACCTCCTGGCAGGGCTTGGGCGCCGCGCGGCTAGCCGTCCTTGGGCGGGATCGTCAGCTCCTGGCCTTCTCGGATGTTGTTCTCGGTGGTCAAATTGTTGGCGTCGGCGATTCGCCGCCATTGCGTGCCGTCGCCGTAGACCTCTGCTGCGATGCCGAACAGCGTGTCGTTGCGCTTGACCACATAGATATTCGCCGTGTCAGCTGGCGGGGTGGCCCCTTCTGTGCTCGCTGGCTCGGTCGCCGGCGGCGTGGTGGGCGGCGGCGTGGGATTCTCGGCGTCGCTGTTCGAATCCGCTTCCTCAGTCGTCCCGCCATCGGATCGCAGCTGCTCCATCTCCGAGGTGAGCGCGATCACGCGCTGCTTCTCCGCGTCGAGTTGGGAGGCCAGCTCGTCGTCGCCGCCCCCGACGCAGGTGCCCAGCAGGAACGCCAGCGCCAGCGCGATCGCGAAGAAGGCCACACGTCCCCAAAGGATGCGCGCGCCGTAGTCGTCCTCATAGGAGTACTCGTAGTCGCCGCTCATGGAACGCAAGTATCCACGACTTCGCGATGCCGGCACATACTCGCCCCTTACGTCGGCGGCCGCCCGCACGACCAACGCGATCGTCAACGACCGCCTACCGCCGGATAGGCTACACCGCTCGGGCGGGTGTTCGGCCCCCCGATCTGTACGCGCCGGGCGACGCTTGGGTCGTGCTGCTGGCCGGGCCACAGCGCCGATCGGCGCCGGCCGAGCTGTAGGGGACGCGCCTGCAGCGGTCGCCGCGACTACTCCCCCGAGGCGGCGCGCAGCGCGGCGCGGCACCAGCGATCGAACCGGCGGCGCAGCGCGGGGGCGTGCAGCACCCTGGCGCGCAGGCGACCGCGCGCCGAGTCGATCGCGCCCGCCAGGACGACGCGCGTGCCGGCCGGGTCGCGCGTGACGCGGGCGCCGACTCCCAGAAGGCCCATCGGAAGATCAGTGACTGCTTCGATCAGCCCCGGCTCGAAGGTCACCACGCGCCATCGCAGTCGGCGTCCGCGATCGATCGTCACGAACTCGGTTCCCGGCTGAATGTCGTTGCTCGCCTCGACGTACTCCGCATCGGTCCAGTCCATCAGTCGACGCAGATCGCCGACCACCTCCCAGACGCGGGCGGGGTCGGCGGCACCGGTGGCGAACACCTCAACTCGCGCGGTCATTCGCCGTCGATGTCGCGGCCGTCAGCGTCGACGCGCCGCAAAGTCAGCGGGTTCCGCTCGGCGAGCACCTCCTCAGCGCGGGCGATCTCGTCGCGGGTCTCGCTGTGCACGCCCACAACGAACTCGCCGCCTCCTGTCGGCGCCCAGCTCGACTCCCACGCCTGGCTCTGCTTCATGCGCCCGGCGCCGGCGGCGATCAGACCGACCCCGGCGCCCGCGGCCGCGCCCCCCAGGGCGAACGCGACGGTCCCCCACACGCCCAAGCCCTCAGTCGGATCCCCGAACGCGATCAGGCCGCCGAGGACTCCCAGGAGCGCCCCGACCACGGCGCCGATGATCATGCCGCCGGCAGCTGTTCGCAGACCCTTCCCGGCCACCTCGCGGTCACGCACCTGCGTGTCGTTGCGGTCGTCCACGGCTTCGTCGTCGGGATGCAGCGAGATGCTCGCGGCGTCAACACCGCCGGTTTCCAGCTGCTCCATGGCGGCGCGCGCGCCTGCCTTGTCGCCGAACGTGGCCAGGATGTTGTGCTCTGACAGGATGCGCGGCTGCCTGTTCATGGGCGAATGCATCCCCCGAACCACGGCGGGCAACACCGGCGCGCGGGCGCCAGACGCGACCTCGCGAGCGGCGATCGAGCCAGATCCGGCGTCCGGGAGATCAGTCGGCGGCTGGGCATCGCGCCCGGTGAGCGGGCACGGGCTACCCGTCGGCGTCGAGGTGGGGTCCCAGCGCTGCGCCGAGCAGGGAGAGCACCGGCCCCATCTGAAGGCTGTAGATGCGGTCGGCCTGTTCGGCGAGGGCCCGCCACCATGCTGGATAGGCGTCCAACAGCTCCTGGATCACAAGGAAGTCTGCGGTGCCGTCGCCATCCTGGGCCGCGGCGGGGCGCAGTCCGACCAGGCGGTAGCCGAGCATCGCAAGCGCGTCGGAGTGCTCAGCGGCGGCATCGGGGGACGAGAACGACACGCTCACGCGCTGGCCTTCGGGGACAGGCGGAAGCCCTTCCGCCCACGCCGGTCCGCGGACGGTCAGGCGCACGAGCGCCCCATCCGGCTCGCGGCCGCTCAGACGCGGCCCGGAGGACATTCGGCGCGATGCTGCGGGCATGGTCCCTCTCGTGTCGGGGCCGCCATTGTGGAGCCTGGCCGGCCGCGAGTCACGGAAGCCGCGCAGTCGGCGAGCTCGAGGCCGGCTGCCTGTGATGTGGGCGGCGTTTCCGTGCAGTCCGCGGGGGGCACCCTGCCCGCAGCCGAGCACGCGTCGCGCGATGCGGGCGGTGCTGTGTTTTCAGTGAGCCGGGAGGACCCATGGCAGGCACGATGAAGCGATTTGCGAAGTACGGGACCGCGGCGGCGGTCGCCGCGGCCGCCGTAAAGCAGGCCCAGGAGCGGGGCTACGACCAGCGAGCCGCAGAGATGGCCGAGCGCGTCCGGAAGTCCGACGCGTACGAGGCGATTCAAGAGACGGGCGGCAAGTGGAGCTCGCGGGCCCAGGAGAAGATCCATGAAGCCGGCCTGGACACCCGCGCCGCAGAGTTGCGTGACCGCATCCGCGACGCCGATGCCACCCGGAAGGCCAAGGAGGCCGCCGAGCGGATGAGCGACGACGCGCTGGCAGGCCTCGGCGCCTGGATGGCGAAGGGCGAGCGCGGCCGCAAGCTGGGTGTGCGCTCCGCGAAGCGACGGTTCGCCTTCATCCCGCTGGCGATCGGCGCCGGTCTCGGGTGGGGGATTGGCGTGCTGACAGCTCCGCGGCCGGGGACGAAGACGCGCGAGGAGCTCGCGCAGCGCGCGCAGGAGATGCGCCAGGAGGCCGCGACGCGGATGGAGCGGATGCGGCAGCAGACGGTCGAGGTCGCGCACGATCAGCTGGAGGAGATGGTCCGAGCACGTCTTTCCCAGGATCCGCGCACCTCGCAGCTGGGCGCCCTGAACGTCGACGTCGCCGAGGGAACCGTCTTTGTGCGCGGCGAGGTGCCGCAGGCATTCGACGAGCGCCAGATTCGCGAGATCGTGCTCGACGTCCCCGGTGTGCGCGACGTCGATCTGCAAGTGACAACGATTTCGTAGCGATGACGGCCGGGCGCTCCGCGGGGAGTCCGGCCAGCGGCTGGCTGGCCGGGCCCGGCGCCCGGTCCGGCGGCGCGGTGCGTCTGCAGTCGCGCCCGCTGCCGCGTCCCCTGGCGCGCCGCGTCGTGTCCCGGCTGAGCCGGGCGCACGGCGATGAGCCATTCTCCGCCGTTGACGCGCGGGACACCGTCCGCCGCGTCGCGCGGATCGTCGCGGGCCTGGGCCTGGAGGCGACGGTGTTCCGCGGCGCCGTAGATCTTCGGGGCGCCGAGGTCGATCATGTTTGGCTGGTCGTCGGCAGCTCGGAGCGGGATTCAGGCTGGGTCGTGGACGTCGCCTTCCCGCTCTTCGTCGCTCCATTCGTCGATGCGCTGCGCCGGTTCGTGGCCGGCGACGCGTCCGCCGACGAGCTCGCGACCGCAGCGGCGATGGCAGGGCTGGACGACCGCGTGGTCGGCGTATTCCCGGCCGGGACGGGCTATCTCGGCCGTCCCGTGTGGTCGGGCCCCTGACCAGACGGGTCGTTTGCTCCGCGCTACGAACCGGCTGCCAGCCGGTCGGTGATCTCGGTGAACAGCAGCGGATGGGAGTTGTCGCGGAACACGTGCTGCCGGTCGGGCAGCAGCGGCAGGTCGGCGCCGAAGTAATGGCTGAGCACGAGCCTGAATGAGTTGACCGGGCTCAGGTCCTGGCCCAGCTCCGGATCATCCTCGCCAGGCAGATACAGCGCGTTGAGGATCTGGAATTTCTCCTCGAGATCGTCGATCGAGGCCTCCTCCCAGTTCCAGGCCTCCTGGTCGCCGCGCTCATAGGCCAGCGGATGTGGGCCTTCGTCCGCCTGGAGGATGATCACCGGCTCCGAGCCTTCCTCGACGTCGAGGAGATCGGAGATCAGCTCCTGGATGAGCGTGTTCGTGTAGGCGAGCTGATCGGCGAACGCGGCTTCGCGGCTCTGGGCGCGCTCCTGCGCCGCGGTGACGTAGCGGCCCTGCGCGTCGAAGACGTACGGCTCGTGCGGCAGCAGGACATGGGCGAACACGAACGTGGGCCCCGGCGCCTGGCCTGCTCTGGCCAGCGCCCGCTGCTGGAAGTCGACGATGTCGTAGTGCCGGCGCCGGCTGGGCTCGTCCGGTTCGTCGGCGAACAGCTCGCGGATCGCCCCGGCGAGCGTCGCGTCGTACAGCGTCGATGAGAAATCTGATCGCCCGTCGAACCGCGGGTTGTCGTCGGCGATGTTGTTGACGCTGGTCGGATCCCACCACGACCCGATGTGGATGTACTCGTAGCCCTGGGCCTGCAGAAAGCGACCGACGGCATGGTCCTGGAGCATCCCGTAGATCGGCAGCCAGTCGGGGTGCACAGGGCCGTGGCGCTCCGCCAGCTCGTCGAGGTAGGTCATGTTCAGCGATGCGGCCAGCGAATGCGCCGTCTTGGGGTAGTTGGCCCTGCTGTCGTCGATCACCTGGAAGCCGGTCGACTCCAGCCAGCCCAGAAAGGGGCTGTTGTCGATTCCGAACACCCGCTGCAGCGTCGCCTGCGACCCGTAGCGGTCGAAGATCAGGTAGTAGATGTCTGGCGCGTTGTCGACGGGCGCGCCCGGCCTCAGCTCGTGCGCTGCCGCGTCGGCCGGGGCTCTGGTGGCGGCGACATACGTCGCAGCGGGGATCAGGGACACGAGCGCGAGCGCAGCGGCTGCCACGTTCAGGATCGCGGTGAGCTCGACGAGGTTGCGGCGCAGGCGCGACGCTAGCCACGCGATCGACAGCGCCAGCACCACCCACAGGCCCAGGAGAGCGATGCCTCGTCCGACCTGGGGCTGGAAGCGCGACTCCTCCAGGGTGCGGCGCACATGCCCGAAGGAGAAGAACGCGAGCACCAGAGGGGAGACCACGATGGCCGCGCGCCGCGCGTCCTTCAGCAGTGCGAACGCCGCGCCGAGTGCGGTCCCGGCGCCGAGGGCGGCCAGGGCGAGCGGCGCCGCCACGTCGGCGGTCGGCGTCTCCTCGACGTTCTGAGCGAACAGAAAGAGGACTGGGAAGACGGCGAACAGCACCGGATGCACAGGGATGCTGCGAAGACCGCCGATCGACACCTAGCGGCGCTCCATGAGGTAGAGCACGCGCCCCGACTCGCGCAGCGGGGACTGCGCCACGGTCGCGAACTTGCCTTCGAACGCGGTGGCGAAGCCCTCAGCGGTGTACTCGGGGAAGATGTCCTCACGGCTGGCCAGAAGCCGCTGCACCTTCGGATCGGTCTTCGGGACGAACTCGATGATCAGCGCGCGGCACAGACGGGCAAGCCATTCGGCGATGCGGTCCAGCGGGACGTTCCCGGCGATCGCCAGATGATGGATCAGTGCCAGGGCCAGCGCTGCGTCCGCCGGCCCGCGCTCTTCCAGCGACGAGCGCTCGCGCCCGTCCCAGCCCTGGCTCGGGGTGGGATTGGCGAAGTCCATCACCAGCGGCAGCACATCGGCGGATCCCTCCGCGCGCAGCGCCCGATACGCGGCCTCGACCGATGCGATGTCGGCCTCGAGCGCGACAGCGCGCGCGCCCCTGTCGGCGGCCAGCCGCGAGAACCGGCCCACGTTGGCGCCCAGGTCCCAGACTGTCGAGGGTCGCACGCGGTCCAGGAATGCCCCGACCACGCGCTCCTTGTCCTCTCGGGCCTCGTCGCTGTAGTGGTCCGCCGTGGCGTAGTAGTCGATCCACGTCGACGTCGTCGGCGCCCAGTCGAGCTTGCGGACTGTCCCGCGGAGATTCTCGATCAGCCCTCGGAACGCCTGATCGGAGAAGCGGCCCTTGCCGGAGGACGGGCCGGCGGGCGCGTCGGCGTGGCGCTGCTGGCTGCGGGCGTGGGTGTGGAGGTGGATCTGAAGCCCTGGCTTCAGGCGCGTACGGGCGGGCAGCAGCCGGCTGGCCAGATCCAGCGGAACACCGTCGATGTGAATGCGGCACAGCTGGCCGAGGCGAGCGTCGCAGGTGGCCATCAGCGCCAGAGGCGCGAGAAAGTGCTGGCAGAACTGGCGGTAGGCCGCCCACGGCGAGCCCTCGCGGCGGATCTCGAACGACAGCGTGTCGATCAGAACCGGTCGCCCGCGATGGAACTGGATGTTGTAGGCCGAGGCGTCGCGCAGCGACATGCCATGGCCCAGGGCGGCGTCGGCGATCTCCAGCGTCGCCAGCGCCGCATCTTTCAGCTGGCTGAAGCACCATTCGTAGGGATATGATACGAAATCCACGCGGGCGGGTCGAAGGATTCGGTAGGCGCCTGGGGCCGCGGCGGGGGCCTGGACTTCATCGTGCGCGATCAGCAGCCCCGCCGACACCAGCGCCTCGTACAGCCCCGAGTCCATCAGGTGGTCGTAGTGCTCGGCGTAGCCAGTGTTGACCTGGCGATGCACGACCCCGTCGCGCATGAACACGAAGCCGCTCGGGTCGCGGAAGGACCCGTGGACCGCGGTGTCGGTCACCGACGCTTGCCGCGCGAGCCCAGCCCGGTGAAGAAGGAGGTGATCCGTCGCCAGAACACCTTGATGGCCATGGCGCCCGCCATGGCCCCCGCGATCGCCATCTGCAGGACGTAGCTGCCCGAGCCCGGATCGATGTAGGCGCCGGCGACTGGGATGACCAGCAGCGACAGGCACAGCGTGAGCGCTGCGACCATGGCGGCCGATGAGGCCAGCTTCTTCATATGAGTCCTCCTGAGTTGCTGCGCGCAATCGTAGTGCAGCGCACTCTCACTCGCCCTCGGCCGCCCGGCGGAGCCGGTCCATCACCGCGCGGCCGATCCCTGCCTCCGGCACCGCTTCGACCACGACGACGTCCACTCCGGCTGTCTCGCCCGCGCGCAGAGCCTCGTACAGATCGCTCGCCAGGCTCGCGGCGTCGGTGAACACCGCCAGCATGCGCACCCGAGGATCGGTGGCCGGCGCGGTGGCGACCAGCCCGACGCTGCGGCCCGCCGCGGCCTCGAGGTCCGCCCTGGCGGGGCCTGTGCCCGGCGCGACGATCGCGACCTGGCAGCGCGGCGCGTAGTGCCGGTAGCGAGTTCCCGGCGAGGCCGACCTACTCGCGTCGGCGGCGGGCGGGGGGCCGGCGACGCCCAGCAGCTCCGCGGTCACTGCCCCAGGGCGCAGGATCACCGGGCTAGCGCCGCGGGCGTCGACCACCGTGGACTCGAGCCCGACCGGGCACGGCCCGCCGTCGATGATGAGGTCGATGTGGCCGTCGAGGTCGGCGACCACGTGCTCGGCCGTGGTCGGGCTGGGGCGCCCTGAGCGGTTCGCGCTGGGCGCGGCGATCGGCACGGCGGCGGCGCTAAGAAGCGCGATGGCGATGGGATGATCAGGGATCCGGACCGCCACGGTGCTGTGACCGCCGATGGTTAAGCGCGGCAGCGCTTCTGCGGCGTCCAACACGATCGTGAGGGGGCCCGGCCAGAAGCGCTCGGCAAGCGACCGGGCAAGTGGCGACACCCGCAGGGTCAGGTCGGCGAGTTGCGCGCGGTCAGCGATATGAATGATCAGCGGATTGTCGGCTGGCCTACCTTTTGCGGCGAAAAGGCGCGCGACGGCGTCGACATCCAAAGCATTGGCGCCCAGGCCGTAGACCGTCTCTGTCGGGAACGCGACCAGCCCGCCCGACCTCATGAGCTGCGCCGCTTCAACCAGCAGCGATAGATCTGGGCGATCGGGATCGGCTCGGACGATGCGAGGG
>DATKBU010000257.1:0-4308 GCA_035513815.1 Egibacteraceae bacterium | reverse complement strand
CGGTCGACGCTGCGCTTGCGCGCCTGACGACCCTCCAGCTCGGCCTCGCGATCCTGCGCCTGCTCGAAGGCCCCGGCGAGGTCGGCGCGCAGCGCGTCCAGTCTGGCCTGCTCGGCGTCCAGGTCCCCCAGCAGGTCCGCGAGCTCGGCCCGGCGCTGGCGCAGCGCGATCCTTGCGGCGCTGGCGCGCTCGACGATCTGCTGATCGTTGCGCGTGAGCGAGCCGATGATCTGCGCGCGGTCCAGGGCCTCCAGCGCGCTCTCGGCCTCCAGGACCAGCCCGAACGATCCCCGCGTGCCGTTCTTGTAGGCGTACACCGCCTGCGCCGTCATCGCCTCCTCGGCCTCGGCGGCGGCTTGGGTGAGTTCGGCGACCTCTGCCTCGAGCTCGGCTCTCGCCTCGGTTGCCTTCTCGATCCGCCCTTGGGTCTCCTGCAGCTGCTCGGCGATGTCGCCCAGGCGCTGCTCAAGCGACTCGCGAACATCTTTGGCGCGCTCGAGCTCGGTCTGCGCCGCGCTCGCGCCGACCGGCCACAGCGCGGCCAGCAGCACCGCGACCACGAGGGTCGCAGCATGGGAACATCGCCGCACGCGGGCGGGCAACCAGCCTCCTGCAGTCAGATTCCAGCGCACTCGCGGGCGGCCATCCCGCATGGGACTAGGGGCATCCACGAAACGCCACAGCCCGTGAACGCCCAACCGCCCCCCGTGCACCTTGCCGCTTGAGCCTACCCGGTCGGCGCGCCGCGCCCAAAGGCGAAATCTGCTAAGCAACCGGCCGCAGCCGGTCAGGCGATCGGGTAGCCGTGCTCTCGCAGGGCGCTCACGAGCTGACGGATGTGGTCGGGTCCGCGGGTCTCCACCTCGACCTGGATCTCGACCTGGAGCAGATCCAGGCGCGTGCCGAGGCGGTGATGCTCGATGGCGACCACGTTGGCGCCGTGCTCGGCGAGCAGCCCTAACAGCCGCGACAGGGATCCAGGGCGGTCATCAATGCGCGTGCGAAAGGCCAGGTAGCGCCCTTCCTCGCCGAGGCCGGACTGCAGGATGCGCAGCAGCAGCAGCGGGTCGACGTTGCCGCCGCTGAGGATGACCACGACGGGCTCCGCTAGCTGCCCTGCGCCCGCCATGAGGGCCGCCAGCCCGGCGGCGCCCGCCGGCTCGACGACCTGCTTCGCGCGCTCGACGAGCAGGAGCACGGCCTTGGCGATCACCTCGTCGGGGACGGTGACGACCTCGTCCACTCGCTGCTGGACGTGCGCGAGCGTCAGCGCTCCGGCGGTCTTCGCGGCCAGCCCGTCCGCGATGGTGCTGACCTGCTCCAGCGGCTGCGGCGCCCCCGCAGCCAGCGCCGCCGCCATTCCCGCGGCGCCTGCCGGCTCGACCCCGATCACGCGAGCGCTGGGACGGCGCGACTTGATCGCCGTCGCGACCCCTGAGATCAGCCCTCCGCCGCCGACCGGCACGACGACGCTGCCAACGTCGGGAACCTGCTCGAGGATCTCCAGGCCGACCGTGCCCTGGCCGGCGATGATGTCGCAGTGGTCGAACGGGTGCACATACGTGCCGCCGTGCTCGTCCGCCCACTCGCGGGACGCGGCGTACGCGTCGTCGAAGGAGTCACCGACCAGTGCGACGTCCGCCCCGTAGGCTCGGTTGGCCTCGACCTTCGGCAGGGGCGCGCCGGTCGGCATGAAGACCTTGGCTCGCACACCCAGTATCCGCGCGGCCAGCGCCACCCCCTGCGCGTGGTTACCCGCCGACGCGCACACCACCCCCCTGGCGCGCTCCTCCTCGCTCATCCCGACGATGCGGTTGTAGGCGCCGCGCAGCTTGAATGAGCCGGTGCGCTGAAGGTGCTCGCATTTGAGCACCGCGCGCATCCCCGCCGCCTCCGATACCGCGCGCGATTCCTCGACGGGCGTGCGGACGGCGACGTCGGCGAGGCGCTTGGCCGCCGCCTCGAGGTCGTCGATCGACACGAGCTCCGGTGTGTCCGCCACTGCCGCGATGCTACTGGAGGCGGCGTCGCCGGTCACAGCAGGGGCCAGGGGTATGGCCGCTGATCCTCGGCGACGTCAGGGAGCTCGTCGAGTCCGGCGACGACGGCCGCGCGCAGGCGCAGCGCCTCGATCTCTTCCCCGTCGATGAGCCCGTCGAGGCCCACGTCGGAGATCTGATCGACGGACTGCAGCGCGCCGGCGAGCCGGTCGAGGTCGGTGCGCCATTCAGGCTGGATGGGCGCCCCCGCCAGCTCCCAGATCACGGTCCGCAGCTTGGGGTCGGGGTGGAAGGTCAGCCCGTGGTCGCACCCGAAGATGCGGCCGTCGTCGGCGAGCACGACATGGCTCGCCTTGCGGTCGGCGTTGTTGCACACCAGGTCGAAGACCGCCAGGCGCGCCAGCGCAGAGCGGTTGCCTGCGTCTTCCACCAGGGCGAAGTAGTGGCGGCGAGGGTCGTGGGGCACGAACAGCTGCACCGACCCGACCCCGGCGGGGCCGTCGCGGATGACAGTCGGCGGCACGAGGCCCCAGCCGAGAAACTCGCTCACCCGGTACGCGGCCGCCTCCCTGAGATGCAGCGTTCCGCTAGGGAAATCCCACAGGGGGCGCTCCCCGTTGCGCGGCTTGTAGATGGCGCGCAGCTCGTCGGCGCCGCCGCCGACGCGCACCAGCAGCGTGTGATTGCTCGCCGCCGCCAGCCGGCCCTCAGGCGTCAGCGGCGCGTCAGCCAGCCGAGCCAGGACGTCGGCGTCGATCACGAGCGCGTCAGACGGTGAGCGGGCCATGGCCATTCAGCGCCGGGCAGACATGCCCGGCCTCGGGGTCGATGGGGCGTGAGCACAGGTGGCACGTCTCCCGCGCTCCGTGCTCGACGGCGAACGCGCCATGCGCCGCGAGCGCGACGACCTGCTGGCGGCTCATCCAGAAGCGCGCCTCGGCAGGCGCGTCGGTCTCGTCATCGGCGATCAGCTCCTCCGCCTCCAGCACGAAGCGCTCGCCGTCGTCATCCATTCCCAGACTCATCGACCCGGCCCGCCACGACGGGGCGACAGGCTCGACCAGCCGCTGGGAGGACTCCTCGAGGTCATCGGGGGTGACGGCCACACCGGCGCGGGCCAGCAGCTCCTGCGCGACCTGCACCAGCAGGATCACCTGCGACTTCTCGACCACCAGCGCCATCAGCTCATCGCCGCGGCGCGCCTGGATGTAGAAGGTCCGCTGCCCCGGCGGCCCCACGGACCCCGCGGTGATCCAGTCCACGGGGTCGAACTCGATCGAGTCAGCCACGCGCCGCCCCCCTTCGAGGTCGGGCTCGGGCTGCGGCACCGGACGGGACGGGGCGGGCGAACCGGTCGGCCGACAGCGGCCCGTCGTCGTTGAAGCGCAGCAGGGCCGCCGGGGCTCCGCGCCGCAGCGCCAGCACCGTGGCGCTCGCGGGGGCGACATGCAGGCGCTGGAACACGTCCAGGGGCATGCCCAGGTAGTAGGCGACGACCATCTTGATGACGTCGGCGTGGCTGACGGCCGCCACGGCGTCGCGCGGATGGCGGTCGACGAGCTCCTCGACCGCATCCACGGCCCGCAGCTGGGCCTGGCGGAACGTCTCGCCGTCGGGGAAGCCGACAGTGGAGGGCACCCCCTGGATGGCGGGCCACAGCTTGGTCCGCGCCAGCGACTTGAGCGGGCGGTCCGTCCAGTCGCCGAACTCCAGCTCCAGCAGTCCCTCGCACGGTTGGACGTCGATCCGGCGGGATGCAGCCAGTGCAGCCGCCGTCTGCATCGCCCGAGGCAGCGGGCTTGCGTAGACGGCCTTGAACGGAACATCCGCGAGGCGCTCGGCGAGAGCGTCGGCCTGGGCGCGGCCGGCGTCGTCCAGCTCGGCCGGAGTGCGCCCGCCCAGCCGCTTGCCGGTGGCCGCGGTGGTGGCGTGGCGAATCAGCACGAGCGTTGTCATCGCCGGGCCAGCCTAGTAGGTCTGGCGCTGGCGGGTCTGGCGAGGGCGGTCTGGCGATGGCGGTCTGGTCGGGGGCGGGCCAGCCAGGCGCTGCGCGCGTCTTCGCACTAGGCTCCTGGCGACCACGGCGAGGAGAGGGCCATGAGCGAAACCCGCACGGAGCGAGACTCGATGGGCGAGATGCAAGTGCCCGCCGACGCCTACTACGGCGCGTCGACGCAGCGGGCCGTGGAGAACTTCCCGATCTCGGGCCAGGGCATCCCACCCGACGTGATCCGCGCGCTGGGGCTGATCAAGGCGGTCGCGGCGGCGGTGAATCACCGCGACGGCGTCCTGGACGACGCCCAGTTCA
>DATKBU010000256.1:0-3169 GCA_035513815.1 Egibacteraceae bacterium | reverse complement strand
TCGCCGTTGTCGAGCCGCAGGCCGTGAACCGCGTCGACGGCATCGAGGGCAGCCCGCGCGGCGCGCTCTGCCTGGTCCTCGTAGGCGCGCGGCCAGCCGAAATAGACCAGCACGCCGTCGCCGAGGAACTTCGCGACATGCCCGCCATAGCGCGCTACGCAGCCCGACACCGTGTCCTGATAGCGCTGCATGACCATTCTCAGGTCCTCTGGGTCCAGCCTTTCGGAGAGCGCGGTGGACCCCACCAGATCGCAGAACATAACCGTGAGCTGGCGCCGCTCGGCGGCAGGGCTGGCCACGGGCTGTCCCAGGGCGGACGCGGTTTCCTCGGCGACCGGTGGGCCCTCCTCTGCCCCGAGTTCGGCGATCGCCCGCAGCGCGCGCCGGCGCGGACCGATCGGCAGGCCCATTTCCCTGAGATCGTCTTCGGTCAGGTGCGCGAGGTCGCCGAACGCGATTTCGTTCCCGGCGAAGGCGTCGCGGTACTTCGCGAGGTCAAGGGCGTGCAGCCAGTCGTGGAGCCTGTCGGCCATGGTGCTCCTCCCGCCCGCATGGTAGCAGGCGTCGGGAGCGTTGACAGCAGGGGTCGAAATGACCGGGTAGGGTCAGCTGCCGTCATTCTGGGATCCCCAGCGAATATCCGCTTGGGATTACAATTGCCTCAGCAAAATGAGCTCCCTGTGATTCTCACTTGGAGTACACTCTCAGTGAACGTTCATTGCATCAGCCGTGGGCGTGCACTGCGGGCCCTTTTGGGGTTAGTTGACGTTCCGACTCAACAGGTCTAAAGTCATGGTGAACACGAGGAGTACACCATACCAGCGACCATAGGATACGCACCGATCTCAAGCACCGGCCAGTCGACGGACACCCAGGTGGAACGGCTGAAGGCCGCCGACAGGCGCCGTGAACCCTGATCGTACTGATGATCGAGGCCGGCAGCAGCTGGCTCCGGCGCCAGACCCGCAGAAGCGAAACGGCTTTCACTCCGTCAGCGGGAAATGGCAGCGGATCGTGCGGTCGTCAGCCAGTGGCCGCGCGGCGGGCTCCTCGACGCGGCAGCGCGCCTCGGCGCGGGGGCAACGCGTGTGGAACTCGCAGCCTGACGGGCGGCGCGAGAGGCTGGGGACCTCGCCCTCGATCGAGACCAGCTGGCGGCGGTGCTCGGGATCGGGGCGCGGCACTCCGCGCACGAGCGCGTCAGTGTAGGGGTGCGCGGGGCGGCGGAAGATCGCCTCGCAGTCGCCCTGCTCGACGATGCGGCCGAGATACATGATGGCCAGCTTGTCGGAGATGTGGCGTACCACCGGCAGGTTGTGGGTGATGATCAGGTAGGCCAGCCCGTGCTCGGCCTGCAGGTCGGCCATCAGGTTGAGGATCTCGCCCTGCACCGAGACGTCGAGGCCGGCGGTCGGCTCGTCGCCGAGGATCAGTTTGGGGTTCAGCGACAGCGCGCGCGCCACGCCGACGCGCCGCGCCTGCCCGCCCGAGAGTTCGTGCGGGTAGCGCGCCAGCAAGTCGCGCGGAATACGCACCAGATCGCACAGGCGCTCGGCCTCGGCGTCCTTGTCGCGGCCCTCGAGGCCGTGGATATCGAACGGCTCGGTGAGCAGCGCGCGCACCGACTGGCGCGGGCTGAGCGAGCCGATCGGGTCCTGGAACATCATCGCCATGTGGCGCCGGAGCGGCTTGAAGCGGCGCTCGGAATGGCCGAGGATCTCCTCGCCCTCGAAGCGCGCGCTGCCCGACCAGGCGCGGGTGAGGTGCAGGATGGCGCGCGCCAGCGTGGTCTTGCCCGAGCCGGATTCACCGACGAGACCCAGCGTCTCGCCCGGCTTGACCGCGAGCGAGACCCCGAGGACCGCATCCACGTAGGGGTCCTTCACGCCGCGCGCGAGCGCGCGCACGGTGCTCATGATGCGAAAGCGCACGCGCAGGTCCTCTACCTCGAGCAAGGGGCCGTCCGCCTGGCGCGGCGCGGCAGGCACGGCCTCGGGCGCGTCCTCGCCCGACCACACCGTGATGACGCTGGCCGGCGGCGGCCAGTCCGGGTCGGCGTGCTCCCCGGCGACCAGGTGGCAGCGCGCCACCGCGCCGTCCTTGGCGTGATCGGGGGGCTTCACCCGGTCGCACACCTCCATCACCCGCGGGCAGCGCGGGGCGAAGACGCAGGCGCTGGGCGGGCGGGTGAGGTCGGGCACCTCTCCGGGGATCACGGGCAGCTTGCGCGAGCGCTCGAGCACGCGGGCCGGGTCGCATTCCAAGAGCGCGCGGGTGTAGGGGTGCTGGGCGTTGTAGAAGATCTCGCGCACGCCGCCCTGCTCGACCACCTCGCCGGCATACATGACGATCACCTCGTCGCACAGCTCGGCGATCAGGCCGAGATTGTGCGAGACCACCACCACGGTCGCTTCCAGCTCCTCCTGCAGCGCGCGCAGCAGGTGGATGATCTGCGCCTCCATGGTCACGTCGAGGGCCGTGGTGGGCTCGTCGGCGAGCAGCAGCGCCGGGCTGTTGAGCAGCGCCATGGCGATACCGGCGCGCTGGCGCATGCCGCCCGAGAAGTGGTGCGGATACTGGCCCAGCCGCATTTCCGGGTCGGGAATGCCGACGCGGCCGAGCATCGAGACGGCGAGCTTGCGCTTCTCGGCCACCGACATCCCAGGGCGGCGGTAGAGGATGTCGAGCATCTGCTGGCCGTAGGTCAGCACCGGGATCTGTGAGGTCATCGGATCCTGGAAGATCACTGTGACCTCCTCTCCACGGATGGCGCGGAGCTGCTCCTCGGTAAGGGTCAGAAGGTCCCGCTCGCCCATGCGCAGCGTACCCGAGCGCACCGTGCTGTTGCCGGCGAGCAGGCCGAGGATGGTCCACAGGATGGTGCTCTTGCCCGAGCCGGACTCGCCGACGATGCCGAGCACCCGGCCCTTGGGCACGTCGAAGCTGACATCGCGCAGCGCCCGGACGGTGCCGCGCGAGGTCCAGAAGTCTACTGCGAGGTCGCGGACTTCCAGCAGCGGTGCCATCAGGCTCCCCTCCCGAGACGCGGGTCGAGCACGTCGCGCAGCGCCTCGCCGAGGAAGGTGAAGCCCAGCGTCGTGAGCACCAGCGGGACGCCGCCGGCCACCACCAGCCAGGGCGTATCGCGGATCACCAGGTAGCCCTCGTT
>DATKBU010000255.1:0-4284 GCA_035513815.1 Egibacteraceae bacterium | reverse complement strand
GAGCGGGCGGATGGCGCTCGGCGGGGGCGCCGCTGGCTCAGGCGTCCTCGGCCGGTGACTCCAGCACCTCCGGCCGCTGGATCAGCTCCCACCCGACGTACAGCGGGACGATCTGGCCGAGAGCGATCGTCAGCCCGAGCGCGATCACCATGACCTGGGCGAGCCGCGACTGGCGCCCGAGGTCGCGGGCGGCCTGCTCGACCAGGTCGCGGGCGCCTGATGCGGTCGCGGCGTAGCCGCCCAGCACTGAGCGAGCCTCGCTCAGGCCCTCGTTGATGGCGCCCAGATCGTCGGCGACCGTCTCCATCCGCCCGCCGACGTCGCCCATGCTGGCGGCGGCCTCGTCCAGCAGGTCGGCCTGTGCGCGGAGCTCGTCGGGCAGTCCGTCCAGCCCGTCTCGGATGTCGCGGACGGACTCGTCGAACGGCTGATCCGGGTCGTAGGCGATTCCCAGCGGCAGCACGCTCAAGGCGGCGAGGGTGCGATCGATCGTGGCGGACGCTTGGATCAGCGCGGGCATGGCCGCGTTGACGGATTCGATCCCTTCGGCGATGTCGGTGCGGGTGAGCTCAGCCGCGTTGCCCAGCAGGACCTCCCCGCCGGCGATGGACGCCGTCGCCTCCCGGGTCGCGAGGTCGACGTCCGCGATGCCCTGGTCGACCAGCACGACGACATCCTCGGCGACCTGCAGCGACGCGTCCATCGCGGCGAGGCTCTGCGTGGTGAGCGCGAGGCTGCGTCCGACGGCGGCGTGGACTTCGGCCACCAGTTGGCGCCCGATGATCATGCCGAGGACGCTGGCGATCACGCCGAAGATGCCGACGGCGATCATCAGCTTCCCCGCGGTCTGGGGCGTCAGCCTGCGCATGCGGTTTCTCCGATCGGAGGCCTGGGGAGATCACCCGCAGCCTAGCGGCGAGCACACCAGCGGGCAGGAGACCCAGATGGCGCACGCATGAGCGAATCGACAGCCACGGCGGGAGAACCGCTGATCGAGACGCATGCGCTGACGAAGCGGTTCGGGGACGAATACGCGGTGCGCGAGCTCGACCTGCTCATCCGCCCTGGGATCATCTACGGCTTCATCGGACCCAGCGGCTCGGGCAAGACCACGACCGTGCGGCTGCTGGCCGGGATCCAGCGGCCGACTTCGGGCAGCGCACAGGTCCTCGGCGTTGAGCCCTGGCGGTTCTCAGCCCTCCAGCGGCGGCAGATCGGCTACATGCCGCAGCTCTCGGTGTTGTATCCGCAGTTGTCGATTCAGGAGAATCTGAACTTCGTCGCGTCGATCTACGGCTTGCCGCTGCGGCGCGCCAGGCGACTGCGCGACGCTTTGGAATTCGTCGAGTTGCATGAGCATCGCCGCAAGAAGCTGCGCTCGGCGTCTGGGGGCATGCAGCGCCGGCTGGCGCTCGCGGCGGCGCTGCTGCATGAGCCGGAGCTGGTGTTCCTCGATGAGCCAACCGCAGGCATCGACCCTGTGCTGCGGCGCAAGCTCTGGGATCGCTTCGAGGAGCTCAGGAGCCGCGGGCGGACCCTGTTCGTGACGACGCAGTATGTCGGGGAGGCGGCGTACTGCGACCTCATCGGCGTGCTCGCCGAGGGGCGGCTGCTGATGGTCGACACACCTGAAGGGCTGCGGCGCACAGCGCTGGGCGGCGATCTCATCGAGATCGAAGCCGAGCAGCGGCTGGACGACGCCGACGTCGATGACGCTCGCCGCCTGCCATACGTGCGGGACGCCGTGCGCCGCGGCCACGACGGCCAGTTCATCGAAGCCCTGGTGGACGAGGCTGACAGCGCCCTGCCGCAGCTGCAGGCTTGGTGCCAGTCGCGCGGGCTGAAGACCGTCTCCATACAGCAGTACGAGCCTCCCTTCGACGACGTGTTCGTCAAGCTTGTCGAGAAGAGCGGCGCGTCGTGAGCCCGCTGTGGCAGTGGTGGATACGAGTCTCGGCGTTCCTGCGCAAGGAGCTGGTCGCCATCGTGCGCCAGCCTTCGCTGGTGCTCGCGCTGGTGCTGGGACCGTTCCTGGTGCTGCTGCTGTTCGGCGCCGGGCTTCAGGATGCGGACCCGCCGCTGCGCACCGTGTTCGTTGCGCCTGAGGACAGCCGCATCGCCGAGGAGGTGCGCAGCTACGCCGAGACGCAGCGGTCACGGCTGGAAGTCGTCGGCGTCAGCGACGATGAAGACGCGATGGTCCGCCAGCTCCGGCGCGGCGAACTCGAGCTGGTGGTGGTCTTCCCCGAGGAGGCGGCCGAGACCGTCCGCGGCAACGATCAGGCCGAGATCACCCTGTATCACAACGAGCTGGATCCTGTGGAGACCCAGGCGATCGCGCTGTTCATGCGGACGGCCGTCGACCAGATCAACCAGCGGGTCCTGCGCATCGGGGTCGAACAGGTGCAGGTCGCGGCCGGCAACGCGCATGAGGGGATCGCCGCGGCCCGAACTCGAGCGACGGCGCTGCGTCAGGCTGTTGACGGCGGCGATTCCGCCGAGACCAGCCGGCAGCAAGGCCTTCTGGCCGAGGACATGAGCGGGCTCGCGCTCGCGCTCGCGCCCGCCGCAGCCCTGCTCGGCGACGACGCCGGCGATGGCCGAGGCGCGAACCTGATCCAGGCGCTCGATGCAGTCAGCCAGCGATCGGGCGACCTCGCGCAAAGCCAGGATCCGCAGGGCGCTGACATCGACGAGTTCGAGGCCGACCTGGCCCGCCTCGATGAAGGGCTGGAGGCGTTCCGCTCGATGGACCCCGGCATCATCGTCGCCCCGTTCCGCGGGGAGACCCAGAGCATCGCGCGCGAGGTTGATCTGTCGGACTTCTACGCCCCAGCGGTGGTGGCCCTCCTGCTGCAGCACATGGTGATCACGTTCCTGGGGTTGTCGGTCGTCCGCGAGGAGGAGCTGGGCACCTTCGATCTGTTCCGCGTGGCGCCGCTGTCGCCGACGGAGACGCTGATTGGCAAGGTCCTGGCCTATCTGCTGCTCGACTGGGCCGTGGCCGTCTGCCTGATCGCCCTGCTGGTGCTCGGCCTCGGCGTGCCGATGGCCGGATCATGGGGGGTTCTCGCGCTTGGGATCACCGCGGTGCTCCTGGCCTCGATCGGCGTGGGATTCGTCGTAGCGCTGCTCGCTCGATCCGACAGCCAAGCGGTCCAGTACGCGATGCTGCTCCTGCTCGCCAGCGTGTTCTTCAGCGGGTTCCTGCTGAGCCTGGAGCGCTTCCGCCCGGTGCTGCGCCCGGTGTCGTGGATCCTGCCGGTCACGTGGGGGACTCGTCTGCTGCGCGACGTGATGCTGCGCGGCGAGGTTGGGGTCTACCTGCCGATCGTGGCGCTGGGGCTGATCGCCATGGCGTCGCTGGCGACCGCGATGGTCCTGTTGAGGCGGCGGATGCTCCGCGCGTGATTGGGAACCTCAGCGGACGCCGGGAGCTGCGACCGCCAGAAGGCCGGTGCCGCGCCCGTCAGCGAGCGGCACGGCCCGCACGTCGGAGGGGACCGGCGCGTCCCGCCAGTCGCGCAGCGCGGCGACGGTCGTGGCGGTTCCGCCGAGGCGCACGGCGAGCCTGGGCGACCGACGGCTGAGCGCCGACCATGCGCGGTTGCCCAGAGGCTCGGCGACGCGACGCACCCGACCCAGTTCATACGGCGCCCCGTCCATGCGCCACAGTGTCACCGACGCTCCGCCCGCTTTGCGCAGGACGCGTTCGAGGCTTTCCGGAGTCAGCACGCCGATGTGGGGCGCATAGCCCGACCAGCCGCCCAGATAGCGGGTTTCATCCGGCGTGGATAGCACCAGCAGACCGCCCGGCGCCACCTTGTCGATGACCGCTCGGGCGAACTCGCCCTGCTCGGGCCGGCTGATGTGCTCGATGACTTCCATGCCCGTCACAAGCGGCGCCTGCGGCGCCTCGGACAGCGACGCGTGCACATGCGCCGCAGGGAATGCGGCGGCGGCGACGCGCCGGATGCGCTCGTCGTGATCGACCAGGTGAAGGGTCGCGCCGAGCCGGTCGGCCAGCCAGGCGCCGAGCGCGCCGACGCCGCTGCCGACGTCCACGACGGCGTCCACCCCCCCGAGCCGCTCCGCAAGCTCGGCAGCGGCGAGATAGTTCGCGACATGGCGGACGACAGATCGGTGGCTGCCGTGCACTCCGACGTCGCCGCCCTCGGCGTTGACCCAATCTCCGCCGCGGGCTGCAGCTGCGCGCTCAAGAAAGGAATACACCTGGCGCACGGCGGCGTCGAGTCCCGCAAGCGCGGGCGGCTGGGCGGGGTT
>DATKBU010000254.1:0-3853 GCA_035513815.1 Egibacteraceae bacterium | reverse complement strand
TCCGGCGACGGCGAGGCGCCGGGTGATCCGGTCGGCCCACCGGTCGGCCCACTCGTCGGAGCCGTCGTAGGCGTGGCCGGCGAGGCCGTCGGCCCGAGCGGCGCGTAGGTCCATCCGGCGCCGCCCCCCGACGCGCAGGCGGTGATCAGCAGCAGCGCTCCCAGTGGCGCCGCCACGAAACGAATCAGCGCAGCGTTGTTCATGGCGGCATTCTTGCCGATCGCGGCGGGAGACGTGTTTCAGGCGAGCGGCGGACGAATTCCGGTGCCCACCCGCGGGTCGTCTGGGACGAGCCCGAGGCGGATGGCCAGCCCGGCCGCCTCGACGCGCCCACTGACACGGAGCTTGGCCAGGATCCGGCGCACGTGGACGGCAACGGTGCGCTCGCTGATGAACAGGCGCTCGGCAATCTCCCGGTTGGTGCGGCCCTCGGCCAGAACCAACAGCACTGAGTTCTCGCGCGGACTGAGGCCGAAGCGGCTGGCAGTCGGAACAGCCGGAGCGCCGCCGACCCGGGCGCTCAGATCGACGCGCTCGCTGCCTGGCTGCCCGGGACCGACAGCCACCGGCACTCGCTCCGGCTCGATCGGGATCGCGATCATCTCCTCCTCGGGCAGCTTGATCCGGCCGCGATCGGCGAGCTCGCGCAGCGCCCTGCGCAGCGGCGCCGCCGGCAGGCGACCGGCAATCCGCCACGCCTCGGTCAGCGCCCGCCGCGCCTCGTTGCGTCGCGCGCGGCTGGCGAGCGCCGCCTGCGCCTGCCACCAGCGTGCCTTGGCCACGTTGTAGGGGACCGGCACGGCCGCCCAGGATGCAGCCAGCTGATCCCAGGTCTCGGGCCGGGCACGACCGCGAACGCGATCGGCGTGGGCGCGGGCAGTCGCCAGGTACAGGCCCGCCTCGCGGCGCGCGCCGACGGTCTCCGGCAGCCTGTAGTTGCGCAGCTGTTCCTGGGCCGCGGGCAGCGCCCGCCCTGCGAGGGCACCGGCTTCCGCCACGGCTGACCAGTCGCGGCGCGACCTGCCCCGTTCGGCGGCCGCGGCGCAGGCTTCGAGCACGGTCGCCGCCGAGGACGCCACCTGAGCCGGGTCGTCGGTCTCCAGCACGCGCTCCCAGCCCTGCTCGGCGGCGCTCAACGCGTCCTTGGTTTCTCCCCGCCAGAGCGCGAGGCTGACGGCCATCCGCAGCACGAGCGCCGACCACTGGCCGGCGGGTACGGTTTCCAGCTGGAGCAGAGTCCGGCCCACCAGCCCGGCGGCTTCCTCGTCGGCGCGCGACTCCACGAGCACCAGGCCGAGGTACAGGATGGGGCTGAACCAGGCGACGCCGGCCGGCGGAAACTCCAGCGCCGCGCGGCACTCCGCCTCAGACTCCTCCCAGCGCCCGAGCCGGAACAGGATGTCGGCCGCATTGCCCCGCAGGAACGCGCCGTAGGTCAGGCCGAGACCACCTCGGCGCGCCTCGGCGATCCCCTCCTTGACCACCGCGAGCGCCGCCTCGCGCCGCGAATCAAGGTCGAGCAACGTGGTCTTGTTGGCGTAGCAGCGCATGACCTCGTCTAGGCGCCCGGCGCGCCTGGCGGCCGCCAGCGCCTCGTCGAGGAGTTCGAGCCCGCGATCGATCTTGCCGGCGAAGCCGAGGTCGACCGCGAGCGTGTCCGTCGAGTGGGCAAGCTCAGCCAACGCGGCATCCCCCGCCGCGGCCGCCGCTGAACGCGCCTCTTCGGCCAATGCCGCGCTGTCGACAAAGCGCCCTTCGAGCATCAGGTCCTGGGCGAGCGCGGCGAGCACCACGGCGCGCACCTCAGACGCGTCGGCGGGTGCCAGCTTGACGGCCTGCTCGATTGCCTCACGAGCTCCGTTCAGGTCGCCGCTCGACCGTCGGTAGCGGCCCAGGTCAGCGCTCAACAGCGCCGCTCGGCTGCGGTCGGCTGCGTCAGAGCGCGGACTCATCAACCGCTCGATGTGTCCACCGGCTACCTGCTCCACTGCCTGCTCGGTCAGCGTCACGGCACGGCGAAAGGCGCCGCTCGCATCGGCTGCCCTGGCCGCTCCGGCCAGCATCTCGGGATCGTCGCGGCCCTTCGTGTGCAGCTCCAGGGCCGCGTTGTAGTTCAGCAGCGTGGTCGGGCCTGGCTCTATCTGCTCCGACCTTTGCGCGGCCGCGACATAGTCTGCCCGCGCCTCGCCGGGGCGCATCGCCCGAGACCAGTGCCAGGCGGACTCGGCCGGCTCGTGGGCAAGAAGCTCGGCCAGCGCGGCATGCAGCTCGTGACGCTCGGCGGGTAGGGCGGAGTGGTCGATCGCCTCGGCGATCAATTGATGGATGCCGATTTCGCCGCTGTCGCCGACCTCTGCGACCAGGTCGGTCTCGAGGATCGTGGCCAGCACCGCGCGCTGTACGCGCCCGGCGCCCAGTCGCACGTTGGCGATCAGGTCGGTGTGGAGCGGCCGTCGCGCCGCCGCCACGAGGCGCAGCAAGCGAGCGGGCTGGCGCTCGAGCTGGCCAAGTCGAGCGTGAACGATCTCCTCGAGCGGATCGGACAATCGCATGCCGGCAAGGCGACGATGGGCGACGACGAGCTGGCCGGCGACCAGCGGATTGCCGCGCGAGCCCTCCATTACGGCGGCGAGGAAGCCGAGCGTGGGCCGCTCGCCCTCCAGCGATTCGACGAGCCCGAGTAGCTCCTCGCGTGCCAGCGGTTCGAGCACCAGTTGCTCTACCTGCGCGCTCTCCTCGATCTCGCGCGCCACGCCGCGCGCCTGGTGGCCGCGACCGAGTTCTTCAGGGTGATAGGCGACGATCAGCGTCAACGGCACTCGCCGGTGCAGCCGCAGCAGCATCTGAACCAACTCGTACGTCCCCGGGTCGGCGTGCTCGAGATCCTCGATCACCAGGCACAGCTGGCCGCGGCGCGCCAGCCTTTCGAGCACGGCAAGCAGTCCTTCGCGCACGCGGGCGCCGCGTTGGTCGGGAGCCTCCAGCGCCGGAGGTTCGCCCGGTATGCCGAGTGCCGACAGCCGCTCGGCGAGGGCAGGCATGAGCGTGGCCAGATCGTAAGCCGCAGATCCAAGGATGTTCGCCAGCTCATCGTCGGGTACGTGCAGCAGCGATTCGTACAGTGCCGACCTGATGGAGGCGTAGGCGATGCCGGCCTGTGGCGCGTAACACCGCGCGCGACAGAGTATGACCCCCGGGGCGCCGGCCAAACGCATCTCGAGCTCGTCGATCAGCCGCGAGGTACCGATTCCCAGCGGGCCGGCCAGCGCCACCCGGGTCAGCTCCCCCTGCGAGGCGCGCTGAAGCGCCGAGCCCAGCACCGCCAGTTCGCGTTCACGACCGATGAACGCCATTGACCAAGAATAGCGGCGGTGTGGTGGATACTTGGGGCGTGCAGGACGGTTCAGGGCAGTCGGTCGCGCCCGCCTCCGTGCACCCCGACAACACCCTCAACGAACTCTCCGGCGAGGAGTGGCTGTACTTCACCAAGTCGCTCTGGACGACGGCCTACCCGTCCGAGCTCGGGCACGCCGCTCGCAAGGCGCACGGCGCCAACAAGCCGCCCCGACTCATGGCGCGCCTGATCGAGTTCTTCACCCGACCGGGCGAGCTGGTCCTCGATCCCTTCGCCGGGGTGGGCGGCACGCTGCTCGGCGCGGCCATCTGCCGCGGGGCCCGACAGGCGCTGGGCTTCGAGATCGAGCAACGCTGGGCAGACGTCTACGAAGCGGTCGTCGCGCAGGTGGACGGCACCCCCCTTGCCGATCTCGGCCCGTCCGATCCCGGCGGCTCCCGTTCATTTGATGCGTCCGGCTGCAGGCTGGTGGTCGGAGATGCGGTTGCCCTGCTTTCC
>DATKBU010000253.1:0-7372 GCA_035513815.1 Egibacteraceae bacterium | reverse complement strand
GAGGTCCGCCCTGCGTCGACGATGGTCGTCGTCGCGGCGCTGATCGATCCGCGCTGGAAGGTCGAGATCGAGGCAGAGGCCGTCGTCCCTCCAGCCGCGAACGACTGATCCGCAGGTCAGCGAATCGACTGCCCGCTACCGCATGGCGGCGCCGGAGATGGCGCTGGACGAGCGGCGCGCGCGCCTGGGGCTGCTGCCCGAGCATCTCGACGTCACTGCTCATGCCCATGATCGCCGCTGGCGTTCTGAGGCTGGAGAACGGCTATCCGCTGACGCTGGGCGCCAATCTGGGGACGACCGTGCGCGGCGGCCGGGGGGGTTCATCGAGCGCGCGCGCGAGGTTCAGCACCACTGCAACGCCCAGATCGATCACGTGCTGCGCGAGGAGGCGGGCGTCGACCAGCCGGCGGCGACGGCGCTGACCTACCGCCAGATCGGCTGCATCGTCGCCAATCTGCTCAACATCGGGTCGGCGGTCGTGGTCCCGCTGGATCAGCTCGACTATCCGACGCCTGATTCGGGCGATGAGGCGGACGACGGATGAGCCGGGTCGTCACCGGCTAGGTCGCCGAGGAGGCGGCCTTCGCGGCGGCCAAGCCCGCGGCGAGCACAGCCGCCGCGCGGTCGCGCTCGGCCCGGGTGAAGCGGTAGTCGCGGCGCAGGACGAGCACGCGGTGGTCGACGGCCAGGATGAGGACACGCTCGCCGGCGCGCGGGGCGTCCTGTGCGGGCACCAGGTCGGCCGAGGAGGCGCGGAGCAGACCGGACAGCAGCGCGGCGACGCCGTGGTCCGGCGCCATCGCGCCGGTGAGCAGCGCCTCGAAGCCGACGGCCAGGCGGGCGACTCCGTCGCCGGGATGCCCGCGACTTGGCCCGACGTGGACCACCTCGACGTCGTCGCTGGCCTCCAGATTGTTTAGCAGCGCCGACAGCTGGGGCGCGTCGATCACGACCAGCAGGTCGTCGAGCGCCTGACCGTCGGCCGACTCGACCACGTCGACCCCTTGGATGTCGCCGCCGAACCCGGCGATCGCTCCGGCCAGCTCAGCAAGCGCGCCAGGGCGATCGTGGACGGCGCACCGCAGCATCACTTCCATGGATTCTCCGCTCCTTCGCTGGCCCAGCGTAAGGGCAGGATGTTTCCGATACGTGAAGCGGCGGCGCTCGCCGGCCGCCCAAGACCTCTCGTCCGCGGACGCACCCGAGCCCGAACCGCGGCGGGGGCGTCCAGCCTCAAGCCGCCGCCTCGATCACCCGAGTGACAAGCAGGCGAAGTTGACATTCTCCGACCGAGGCCGTAGAACGACGAGCGATGCGTACTGACGTCCAGATCTCAAGCCAGCGGCGCGCGACCCGCGCCGGGCTGCTCGGCGTCCGCATCATTCCGGCCCTCCTCCTGGGCCTCTTCCTTCTCATCCTTTGACGCCGCGGGGCGGACTTCCAGCGCACTGAGCCCCCCGCGGAGAATCGTCACCGGGTGCGCCAAGGATTGAGAAGGCCGCAACAGCCCTGAGGAGGACCCACGTGAGCGCCACCGAATCCGCACCGGACAGCGGCGTCCGCATCTTCGACACCACGCTGCGCGACGGCGAGCAGGCGCCCGGCATCTCCCTGGACGTCAAGGAGAAGCTGGAGATCGCCGAGCAGCTCGCCCGCCTCGGCGTGGACATCATCGAAGCCGGCTTCCCGATCACCTCCCAGGGCGACTACCAGTCCGTCAAGGCGATCGCGGACACCGTCGGGACTGAGGAGGGCGCGCCGACGATCGCCGCGCTGGCCCGCTGCCACCCCGACGACGTCACCCGCGCGGGGACCGCGCTCGAGGGCGCCCGCAGCTCGCGCATTCACGTGTTCCTGTCGACCTCCGAGGTCCACCGCCGGGCGATGCTGCGCGCCAGCGAGGACGAGATCGTCGCGCTGACCATCGACGGGGTGAAGCGGGCGCTGGAGCACACCGGCGACGTCGAGTTCTCCCCGCAGGACGCCACCCGCACCGATGTGCCGTTCCTGATGCGCGTCGTGGACGCCGCGATCGAGGCCGGCGCCACCACCGTCAACATCCCCGACACCGTCGGCTACGCGCTGCCGCACGATTTCGGCGCCCTCATCGCCGACGTTGTCAGCCGCGTCGGCCCGGACATCGCGGTCAGCGTCCACTGCCACAACGACCTGGGGCTGGCCGTGGCCAACTCGCTGGAGGCGGTGCGCAACGGCGCGCGCCAGGTCGAGGTCGCCGTCAACGGGCTCGGCGAGCGCGCGGGCAACTGCTCGATGGAGGAGGTCGTCATGGCGCTGGCCACCCGCCGCGACTTGCTGCGCCGCTCCACGGGCGTCAACACCCGCGAGATCGCGCGCACGTCGCGCCTGGTCAGCGCGCTGACCGGCTACTCCGTGCAGTTCAACAAGGCCGTCGTGGGCCGCAACGCCTTCGCCCACGAGTCCGGCATCCACCAGCACGGGGTCCTGCAGGACCGCCTGACCTACGAGATCATGCGCTCCGAGGATGTCGGGGTCGCCGGATCGACGATCGTGCTGGGCAAGCACTCAGGCCGCCATGCGTTCGCCGAGCGCCTGGCGGACCTGGGCTATCAGCTGTCAGAGCAGGACATGGCTCGGGCGTTCGCCCGGTTCAAGGAGCTCGCCGACCGCAAGGTCGAGATGGGTGACGAGGATCTGGCCGCGATCGTCGCCGACGAGGTGTACGCCGGCGGCGACGACGCCTACGAGCTGGTCTCGCTCGAAGTCTCCGGCGGCACGGCGGTGCAACCCACCGCCACCGTCTCCATCCGCTCTGCGGCCGACGTCGAAGTGATCGCGCAGTCGGCCGACGGAGATGGCATGGTGGATGCCGTGTGCGGCGCGATCCGCCGCGCGGCAGGGGTGAAGGCGAGGTTGATCAACTTCAACGTCGCCGCGGTCACGGGCGGCCTCGACGCGCTGGGCGATGTCACGATCCAGCTTGAGGTGGATTCCCACCGCTATACCGGGCGGGGTGTGTCCACCGATATCGTCGAGGCCAGCGCCCGGGCCTACCTCAACGCTTTGAACAAGTCAGTGCGCCTGCGCCGTCGCGAGCAGCAGGCGCCCACCGACACGCCGTAAGAGGACCATCGCCATGACCACTGTGAAACTGCACGTCGATCCGCAGCAGACCCCCGAGGAAGAGGCGCAGCTGGTGGCGCGGGTCGCCGCCGCAGTCGCCGACTCCACCGGCTCGGACACCGTGTCCTTCGAGCTGATCAAGAGCGAGAAGGTGTCGGTGAACGGCTCAGTCGGCGAGCGCATGAGCCGCGGCTCGCGCTGGAGCGCGTAGCGCGCATGGATCGAGCCCCGCAGACCCTCGCGCAGAAGGTCTGGGACCGCCACGTCGTGCGCAGCGCGCCGGGCGAGCCCGACCTGCTGTACATCGATCTCCACCTGGTCCATGAGGTGACCAGCCCGCAGGCCTTCGAGGGCCTGCGCCTGGCCGGGCGACGGGTGCGCCGGCCCGATCTCACGCTGGCCACCATGGACCACAACGTGCCGACCACCGACCGGTCGCTGCCGGTGCTCGATCCGCTGTCGAAGAAGCAGATGGACACGCTCAAGGCCAACTGCGCCGAGTTCGTGATCCGGCTGTTCGACATGCTGGCCCGCGAGCAAGGCATCGTGCACATGATCGGACCGGAGCTGGGGCTCACGCAGCCGGGCATGACCATCGTCTGCGGCGACAGCCACACCGCTACGCACGGCGCGTTCGGCGCGCTGGCGTTCGGGATCGGGACGTCGGAGGTCGAGCAGGTCCTGGCCACGCAGTGCCTGCCGCAGTCCAGGCCGAAGATGATGGCCGTGGAGGTCGGCGGCGATCTGCCGTTCGGGGTGACGGCGAAGGACCTGATCCTGTCGGTCATCGCGGAGATCGGCGTCGAGGGGGGAGTGGGCCACGTCATCGAGTACCGCGGCCCGGCCGTCGAGGCGCTGTCAATGGAAGGGCGGATGACGGTCTGCAACATGTCGATCGAGGCCGGCGCCCGCGCCGGGCTGATCGCGCCGGATGAGACAACCTTCGCCTATCTGAAGGGCCGTCCGCACACCGCCGGCGACCAGGACTGGGATCAGGCGCTCGAGGACTGGCGCAGCCTGGAAACCGACGACGGGGCGTCATTCGACAAGGTCGCGACGTTCGATGCCGCAGCGTTCGAGCCCACCGTCACGTGGGGCACGACCCCGGCGATGAGCGTGCCGGTCACCGGACGCGTGCCGACGCCCGGGGAGACCCGCGACGCCGAGCAGGCGCGCCGCGCTCTGGACTACATGGGCCTGGCGGGCGGTGAGCAGGTCACCGACCTGCGCCTGGACCGGGTCTTCATCGGCTCCTGCACCAACGGGCGGATTGAGGATCTGCGCGACGCGGCGAGTGTCGTCGACGGCCGCCGCATCGCGGACAGCGTGCGGGCCATGGTCGTGCCGGGCAGCTACCCGGTGAAGGTCCAGGCCGAGGCTGAGGGCCTGGACGAGGTCTTCAGGGCCGCCGGTTTCGAGTGGCGTGAGCCGGGCTGCTCGATGTGCCTGGGCATGAATCCGGACATCCTCGCACCCGGCGAGCGCTGCGCATCGACGTCCAACCGCAACTTCGAAGGCCGCCAGGGCAAAGGCGGGCGCACGCATCTGGTATCGCCGGCGATGGCCGCCGCGGCGGCGATCCATGGGCGCTTCGTCGACGTGCGGGAGGAGATCTGAATGGAGCCCGTCCAGGTCATCAACGGCCGCATGGTTCCCTTGGACCGCGCGGACATCGACACTGACCAGATCATGCCCAAGCAGTTCCTCAAGCGGATCGAGCGCACCGGGTTCGGCGAGTTCCTGTTCCACGACTGGCGCCAGGATCCCGGGTTCATCCTCAACGACGCGCGCTACCAGGGCGCGAACGTGCTGGTCACCGGGCCGAACTTCGGGTCAGGCTCATCGCGCGAGCACGCCCCGTGGGGCCTTCAGCAGTACGGGTTCGACGCGATCGTCGCGCCCAGCTTCGCGGACATCTTCAAAGGCAACTGCGCCAAAATCGGCCTGCTGACGGTCGAGCTGCCCGCCAAGGTCTGCAAGGAGCTGGTCGAAGAGGCGACCGAGCACCCCGGCGGGCTCATCCGCATCGACCTGCCCGCCCAGCAGCTGACCACGGATCGGGTCGACGCCTCCTTCGCGATCGACCCGTTCGCGAAGCACCTGCTGATGGAGGGCCTGGACGACATCGGCCTGACGCTGCGACACGCTGAGGAGATCAGTGAGTTCGAGGCCAGCCGGCCGCCGTACATGCCGGTGACCTCCTCGCCATAGCGATCCCCCTCGTCCTTCGCCGGTTGTGAACAGCCGTGCGGATGCGGCCGCGACACGCCCGGAGGGCGGTTGTTCACATTGGCCCCGCACGAGTCTTCTCGCGGGCGCGCGCCGGCACCTGTATCAGTCGGCGGATCTGTCGCCTCGTATAGCTGACGGCCTGTTCACGAGAGGTCAGCAGCCATGGCGAGCACCGCGGCGGGTCCCTGGCCCCAGCCACTTCGCTGGCGCGGACCGCGGCTGGCTCGGCAAGACGAGTCAGCCGCGAGACGCACCAGCCAAGCCGTCCGCGCGGAAGCGATCGGCTACGTGGCGATGGTGGCATTCCTCTCGGCGTACGGGCTCATGGTCGCCGGAGCCGCACCCGTCCTCCAGGCGCTGCTCAACCTGCTCGGCTGCGGGACCGCGGCCCGCTACCTGGCGCGGAAGCGGGCCATCCCGAATGTCATCTGCAACATCATCTGGGCCGTGATCACGCTGATCGGGCTCATCCCCGGGGGATCGGCATCCGTGCGGGCGGTCGCGCACACGGCCCGTGAGACGATGCCGAGACGGCGAAGGTCGTGCCGGCACGCCTGGCCGTTGATCGATCGGGGAATGGTGCACCCCAGATGACCCAGCAGGTCCATGCATGACTGTCCCGATCGTCCTAGAGAGGTTGTCACTTTTGACACGATGATGGGTGCCGAGGCCGCCCTCGCCGCCCTAAGGAGAGGGACGGCCTCGGCTGGACGGCGAGGAGGGAGGAGTGGGCTGTGGCTGCAGCCTCGACCCCGCCCCTCGCCGTACAGTTGGGCTGGGAGGTCGCCTGCTCGGGGTGCCCTTACGGCGCCGTCCCAGCTGGCCGGCGAGCCAGACTGGGAACCAACGACTTTTCACCCCGGGCTGCGCTCCCGGCGGACGGGGGTTCGAATCCCCCATCTCCGCCACCGAAACGTGCTCTCACCTGCGTGAACGCCCCGGCCACGACGGCCGGGGCGTTCGCGTGTCCAGGGGCTGCCGGGGTGCGGCGGCCACGAGGTGGACAGGAACGAGTCCCAGCACCCCGAGCGTGGCTGGCCGCAACGACGGAACCGACCACGCGACCGTGGTCGAGCGCGAACTCCTCCGGGGGCCATCCACGGTCGACGGTCAACAGCGACGAGCACAGGTGCATGCACTGGGGTGTCGCGCGACCGCGGCGGTGAGGCCGGCCCCGACTGCCCGGAGCGGTGGACAAGGAGGGCCGCCGTGTCTGCTCAGACCGGCGCGGCATGCACCGCCAGAGCGAGGTAGACGAGCCCGCCGCTAGGACGGCAAAGGCCCCGATCACCGGGACCGGGCCGGCCGATCAGGACGACCTCACCTGCCCCGCCTGCTGAAGCCGAAGCCGCCGAAGACGATCAGCAAGACGACGATGAGGATGATCCAACCGGTCGTGCTCATGATGTGCTCCTGGTGTCAGGGTCTACTCCTCGTGAGAAACCCTCTCGATGACCTCATCGACCTTGTCGTGGACCGCATCGGTCGCGTCGTCGGCCTTGTTCTCGAGGCTGCCGACACGTTCGTCGCGCTTACCTTCCCGCTGGAGCTTCTTGTCGCCGGTGATGGCGCCAACGGCCTGCTTGACGCGGCCTTTCGCCTTCTTCGTGTTTCCGCCCATGTCGGGCCTCCGTCGTCGTTTTTCCACGCTTCACACCAGCCATCATACAGTGCGCCCGGAGCCCGCCCCGAGAGAAGGGCCGTATGACCCTCCGCCCAAAGGCCCAAGGGCCCTCGCCCAAGCGCTCTCCCGCAGTGACACGAGCGCGATCTCGGTGCCGGGCGGCCTCCTGCTCGCGTGCTGTGCCCCACACGGTCGCGCTGGACACTGACATCGGCACCGATGTCGACGACGCGCTCGCGCTCGCCTTCGCCGTGCGCCATCCCGACATCGAACTGCGGGCCGTGACGACCGTGTCGGGAGACACGCGCCGGCGCGCGCGGATCGCGGCGACGCTGCTGTCGCTCGCGGGACGCGACGACATCGAGGTGGCTGCGGGCCTGGACACGCCCCCCACAGCGCCGGGGCGCCGCGCCG
>DATKBU010000252.1:0-6003 GCA_035513815.1 Egibacteraceae bacterium | reverse complement strand
CGGCACCGGACTGAACCTCACCGCGGCGACACAAGTCGTCCACTACGACCGGTGGTGGAATCCCGCCGTCGAGGACCAGGCGACCGACCGCGCCCACCGAATCGGCCAGACGGCCACCGTCGAGGTTCACCGCCTCGTGACCGCAGGCACGCTCGAGGAGCGGATCGCTGATCTGCTCGAGCGCAAGCGGGCGCTGGCCGACACTGTCGTGGGCGCGGGAGAGACCTGGATCACGGAGCTGAGCGACGCTGATCTTCGAGCACTGGTCGCGCTCTCCGATGGTGTCGACATCGCTGACTTTGATGACGTCGACGACGCGTGGAGGGCGCCCGCATGAGCAGCGAGTGGGCACGGCGGTGGCGGCAAGTGCCGGCAGATGACGGGGCGCATCATCTCCGGCGCCTCACCCACGCACGCGCCTACCACCGATCAGGTCGAGTGACTGGCGTGCGAGTCGGCGTCGGCGAGCTCAGCGGCAGGGTGCAGGGCAGCAAGGCGACTCCGCGCCTCGTGGAGCTGTCGGTGCCGGTCATCCCGGCCGGCGAGTGGGCGCAGATCGTTGAGATCGTCGCGGATCAGGCGCGCTACAGCGCGCGCCTTGTGGCCGAGCTCGCTCCCGAGGGCCTGGACGCAGAGCTGGCGACGCGAGGAATCGAGCTGTTCCCGCAGGCTCGCGACGTCGAGGTGACGTGCGCATGCTCTGACCCCTCGACGTGGTGCGTCCACGCGCTGGCCGTCTGGGAGGCCGCCGCCGCCCAGATCGATGACGATCCCTTTTTCCTTCTCCGCGTTCGCGGCAGAGGTCGGGAGCGCCTGCTGGCAGAGCTCGCGGCCTCGCGCAGTCGATCCTCGCGCGACAAGGGGGATCCGCTCGCGGTCGCCATCGCGGATCTCGACGCTGAACGCTGGGGCCGAGGCCAGCAGGCGCTCGACGCCCTGCTCCTAGACCGCCCCGCGGATGCCGGTCCCGCGCCGGTTCTCGCGGCACTCGGGGATCCTCCCGGCTGGGAGGGGGGAGTCAGCGCCGTGGATCTGTTCGGTCCGATGATCCGGCGAGCCGCCGAGTGGGCAGCCGAGATCGACCGGCAGCCCGGCGAGCCGGTCCTCGGCGCCGATGGCTAGGGCGTGACCTTCTGCATGTCGGGCGGAAGCATCCCGGTCGCTCGGCGCCATCCAGCCGCGCTGCCCCGGGCGGCGAGCAGGCGGGCGAGGCCGACGGCCATGCCGCTGGCCATCGACCAGCCGACGGCCTCCGGCCAGCTGACCTCGGGCGCGGTCGGATTGCTCGGCGGATCCGTGTGGCGCGTGCGCTGCCATACGGCGGTGAGCGCCTTTCGGGCGGCGACTCCGGCGATCACCGCGGCGGCGGTCGCGCCGACCTTCCACACCGTCTTCGTCATTGTCTGTCCCATCTGGGCGCGAACCTCCGTCGTGAGCCGGTCCACATCACGGGCCAGCTGAGAGCGGGCCGCCTCGACTGCGGCGACGTGGTCGGAGAGGCCGTTCGGCGTCTGCGCCGCCTGCCCTTCGCGGCCTAGCGCCTTTGCAGCTGTCCTTTGGTCCACGCGACATCCTCCTCGACCGTGCTCTTCGTGATGTCAAGCCGCACTGGCGTGGCGGCCTTGCGGCGGCCGATCAGCGCCATGGTCGCCGCGACGATGACGAGCGCGGCGGCGACCACGAGGGCAGCGGCCCAGCCGGGCATCACCAGGGCCAGCGCGAACCCCGCGGCGATCAGCAGCGCCTGCAGCCCGAGCCACGCGGCCACGCCCGCGGCAGTCAGCATTCCTGCGCCGATTGCCTTTTCCCGCACTGCCTGCGTCAGCTCAGCCTTGGCCAGGGCCACCTCCGCGCGGACGAGCTCGCGGGTGTCCTCGGCCACCGCCTTGGCGGCTGCGCCCGCTCCGACGGTCGTCTCGGTGCCGAAGCGGTCTGTGATCGCGCGAACCATGGTTCGACAGCCCTCCTGTCTGGCGGCGCGGCGCGCTCCCCCGAGCGGGATGGCCGCAGGGGCCCATTACCCGCCTTGTCCGCAGACCACACGGTCGCCCTCGGTGCCTCAAGCCCGGGCCGTGGCATCCCGACATAGGTGGAAAGCCGCTGTGCGGGAAAAGGGCCGGTAGCCAGCTGCTTGTTATTGCTAGATAATGTCCGCAGGAACGGAACGTGCTTGCCTGAACGGGGTGGTTTCGTCGTACCCTGGAAGAAAGCTGTGTCGCCTTCCCAGCATTGTCGCTCGGCGCAGGTGTTCCATAGCGATGGTTTGAGGCGGCACGAGCGTTCTTCGGGCCGTGAGGCGATCCGCTCGACGAGGGCTGCGCGAGGGCCTGCGCCGTCCCGTCTGGGTCATGGAGCGATCGTGATGCAGTCAAGGGCGCCCGGCGGCGCTGAGAAAGGGTAAGCCGAGTGGCACAGATCATCGAGGAGATGCCGCTGCACGACCATGTGCAGCTGTATCTGCGGGAGATGGCGCGGACGGCGCTGCTGACCGCCGAAGAGGAAGTCGACCTGGCGAAGCGCTATGAGGCCGGTCTCGAGGCTGAGCGGCTTCTGACTGAGCGGCGGAAGCTCGTCGCGAAGCGCAAGCGCGAGCTGCACCTGGTCGACCGCGACGGCAAGCGCGCCAAGGAGCGCCTGGTCCAGGCGAACCTGCGTCTGGTCGTCTCAGTCGCCAAGCGCTACCAGGGGCAGGGCCTTCCGCTGCTCGACCTGATCCAGGAAGGCAACCTGGGGCTGCTGCGCGCGGTTGAGAAGTTCGATTACCGCCGGGGCTACAAGTTCTCGACGTACGCCACCTGGTGGATCCGACAGGCCGTGGGGCGCGGCGTCGCTGACAAGGGCCGAACGATCCGCCTGCCGGTCCACATGATGGAGCGAGTTCGCCGCGCGCTGTCGATGCAGCGCGATCTGGCTGAGGCGCTCGGCCGCGAGCCGGCGATGGAGGAGCTCGCCGAGGAGCTGGGCGAGGACATCGCCACCGTCGAGGAGCTGCTGACCTACGCGCGCACCCCCACGTCGCTGGAGACCCCGGTCGGCGAGGACGGGGACGCCGAGCTCGGGGACTTCATCGAGGATCGCAACGCCGACGACCCGATGGAGGTCGCCGCCAAGGGCCTTGCGCGCCAGGAGCTGCTCGACGTCGTTGCGGGCTTGCCTGAGCGCGAGCGGATCATCCTCGAGCTGCGCTTCGGTCTGCTCGACGGCGAGGCGCGCACGCTGGATGACGTCGGCCGCTACTTCGGCCTGACGCGCGAGCGGATCCGCCAGCTCGAGGCGCGGGCGCTCTCCAAGCTGCGCCATCCGTCGCGGGGCCGTGCGCTCAGCGACACCGCAGCCTGACGTCGCGTAGTCTGGCGCGCCAATGCTGCGCTGGGGGATTCTCGGGCCTGGGATGATCGCTGGCCGCGCGCTAGCGCCGGCCATGCGCGCTGCAGGGCATGACCTCGCGGTCGTCGGCTCCCGCTCGCTGTCTCGCGCGCAGGCGTTCGCCGCGAACCAGGGCGTGCGCCGCGCTCGCGGATCCTACGAGGAGGTTCTCGAAGCCTCAGACGTCGACGCCGTGTACATCGCGCTGCCCAACGACGCTCACGAGCAGTGGACGATCGCCGCGCTCGAAGCGGGCAAGCATGTGCTGTGCGAGAAGCCGCTCGGGATTGACTCGGCGTCCACCGCCCGCATGCTCAGCGTCGCCGCGCGCACGGGCGGGATTCTGCTGGAGGCGATCATGAGCCGCTTCCATCCCCGTACTCAGGCGCTTCTTGAGCTGGTGGGCGAAGGCGGCATCGGCGCGGTGCGCAGCGTGCACGCGGCGTTCACCTTCGACATGGCCGACTCAGGCAACTATCGGGCCCGCCCGGAGCACGGCGGCGGCGCGCTGCTCGACGTGGGGATCTACGGTGTGTCGATCACGCGCTGGGCGGTGGGGGAGGAGCCCGATCGGGTGTGGGCGATCGAGCGCCGGTGGGCCAGCGGGGTCGATGGGACCACCACTGCGCTCCTGGGGTTCCCGGGCGGGGCCGTGGCGACGGTCCACGCCTCGTTCGAGCAGGCGCGCCACGAGCTGGTCGAGATCATCGGCACCAGCGCCACACTGAGCGTGCCGCGGCCGTTCACATCCTTCGGCGACCGCGATGCGGTGCTGCTGCGCGACGGCGAGTCGATCGGATCCTGGCGCGCGGACCCCTACGAGCAGATGGTGAATGACTTCGCAGCGGCGATCAGCGACGGCGCTCCCCTGCCACTGGCGCCCGGCGACGCGCTCGGCAGCGCAGTGGTGATGGAGCAAGTCAAGGCCGCAGCGCAGACTCAGGCCATCACCACGGCGCACGGCTGACTGCTTCGGCTTGCTCGTCATAGCGGTCAATCAGATGCGCACACTCCGGCCTCCGTGCCGATAGTGCGACTGAGGCTGGATTCCTGGCAGCGCGCCGCCGGTTTCGGCTCAGCTGTTTCGCCTAGGCTCGGGTCCACGCGACGCGCAGCGACTCGGGAAGGCCCCAGCGCCCGAGCTCGGTGAGGCTCAGACTGGCGTCGAGCGCACCCAGGCGCTGCCAGAGCGCGGCGATCGTCTCCAGGGCCGCCAGCAGCGCCTCCTCCTCATCGTCGCGCAGCTCATCGGACTCGACCTCGGGGCACGCCGCGATGAGCTCGAGCAGCTCTGAGGGAGCGGCGGACTGGCCAACGCCCCTTCGCACGAGCATGATCACCGCCCCCGCCCAGTCCGCCGGCTCCATGAGCGCCAGCGCCGCGCCCGTCTCGGGGCTCAGCCCATCGCCGTCCTCCGACGCCGCCACGATGCCCGCCGCCAGCTCCACCCAGAGCCGCTCAGGGTCATCAGGGGCGTCCTCAGGATCTAATCCGGCCGCTGTCCACAGAGAATCGCATGCCCAGTCGTCGGCGCAGCTCGGATCGCGCAGGCGCTCGATGGCAGCGGCCAGCTCGGCGTCGGGCGGCGGGCCCTCCCCGCCGTCCAAGGCGCCGGCGACGATGTCCCACGACGACTCATCTGCCTCGTCGTCTGACCAGCTCGGCTCCGTGTCGAGGTCGTCGAAGCGCGGCTGTTCGGCGGCGTCCTCGTCGTCCTCGTCGTCCTCTTCCTCGGTCAGGCGGCCGTACTGGTCGGGGATAGTGCCCCATCCGAAGATCGGCGCGGGAAGGTCGGGCTCCTCGCCGTAGACCTCGAAGGGATCCACTTCCGTGGCGGTGACGGTGCACTCGTGCGTCCAGCGCTCGCCGAGGTCGAATATGTAGACGAATCGAGAGCCGACGCGCAGGCCGACCTCCCCGAGGGTGACCTGCTCACTGTCCTCGCACTCGGGGTCGTCCGGGTCGCCTCCGAGCGCCAGACGCCTGCCCTCAACCTCGAACTCGTGCAGCGGAGTCAGGTCCCACCGTGCGAACGCGCTATCGACGGCCTCGGCGAGGTCGAGGAACGAATGGTCAGTGCTGACAACCAGGATGCGCCCAGGAGGATCCTCCAGCTCCTCACCCGTTCCGCCGAGCAGCACTATGCGGATCGTCATCCAGTCGGCCACCAGCGGCACCTTCCGTCGTCGTTGCAGGCACGCAACCTACTTCGTCGGCGAGTCCGGCGCCGTCGACTCGCGGCGAATCCGCCGGAAGGGCTCGGCTGAGGGACCCTCGCGGGCCTCGCAATCTCCCGCCAAGTTCACCGGTCCGGCATCGTGGACATCCGGGTGGCGGCGACGCACAATGCCCGCAGCCCTCGCTCCGCGCGCCGGGCTGACGGGAGTGGGTGTGGATCGGCGAGCTGATGACCGCGGACTCGTCGCGTCCGCTGGGCCGGTGCGGGCGGCTGGCGGTGTGCTCTGGCGCGACGTGGGCGGCAGAATCGAAGTCGCTGTTGTGCATCGTCCGCACCGCGCAGACTGGTCATTGCCGAAGGGCAAGCTTGATCCCGGCGAGAGCTCGCCCGAGGCCGCGCTGCGTGAGGTCTTCGAGGAGACTGGCATTCGCGGACGGCTCGGCCGAGGAGTCGGCGAG
>DATKBU010000251.1:0-13356 GCA_035513815.1 Egibacteraceae bacterium | reverse complement strand
GGCGTCCCACCCCCCGACGTGTATCGCTTCGACCGAAGGGCCGACAGATGAGACGGACGGGGATCACGCTCGCGGCGGCGATGTCAGCCCTGGTGCTCGCCCCGACCGCGGCCTACGCCTGCGGCGGGCTCGTTGGTGAGAACGGCGCCATCGAGCTGCTGCGGACCACGACGCTGGCCGCCTATAGCGATGGCGTGGAGCGCTATGTGACCGCATTCGAGTTCAGCGGGGAGGGCGAATCGGTCGGCTCCATCGTGCCGCTGCCCGATGTCCCGACCTCGGTCGAGCGCGGCGGCGACTGGACGCTGCAGCGCCTGGCGCTGGAGGTGGCGCCGCCGGTGACGGACGACGGAGCCTCTTTCGCAGCCGAAGCTGAGGACAGAGGCGGTGTCGAGATCATCCTCGAGACCGAGATAGACGCGCTCGACATCACCGTGCTGTCCGGCGGCGGCGACGAGGTCGGCAGGTGGGCGCTGGACAACGGCTTCTTCCTCCCGCCTGACGCGCCTGAGATGCTGGACTTCTACGCCGAGCGCAGCCCGGTGTTCATGGCGGCGAAGTTCGACGCCGCCCGGGCGGCTGAGCTGGGGCAGGCCACGGGCGACAGCACGCCCATCATGGCGACGATCCCGACCGACGATCCGTGGGTGCCGCTGCGCATCCTCTCGCTCGGCCTTGATGAGAGCCGGACCGTCGAGGCAGACGTGTTCCTGCTCACCGATGAGCGGCCGGAGCTGCTCGCGGGAGGGCCCGGCATGAAGGTCGAGCGCAGCGAGCCGGCGTCCAGCGGCCTCCTGGCGGACCTGCGCTTCGATGTGGGCATGGAATGGGTGCCGAGCAGCATGTGGCTGTCCTATCTCCAGCTCGACGTCACGGCGGGCGATCTCGACTATGACCTCGCCGTGGCCGCCCAGCCGGGCGCTGAGCCGTCGCTGATCGACGCCGGGGTTGGCGCCGCCGCCGCCGTGCCGGTTCAGCGGGACTCTGCAGGGCTGCCTCGATGGCCGATCCTGCTCGGCGCCGTGGCGGGCATGGCCGCGTTCCTCACGGTCACGGCGATCAGCCGGCGGCGCCTCGTCCCCGGCGCGCCGGCCGCGCCATGAGCGCCCTGGGCAGGAGCGCGCTGGCGGTCGCCGTCGCGCTCGGCACGACCGCGGGGAGCTACAGCCTCGCGGCGCGGGAAGCGCCTGCGGCAGCGGATCCGCTGGGTCCCGAGTCCGTGACCGTGGTGATCGACATCGAGCACAGCCGCTTCTCCCCGTCGAGCCTTTCCGTCAAGGCCGGCACCGAGGTCCGCTTTGTGGTCCGCAACCACGATCCGATCAACCACGAGCTGATCATCGGCCCGGCTGAGGTCCATGACCGCCACCGCGACGGCACGGAGGCCGAGCATGCTGCGGTGCCGGGCGAGGTCTCGGTGGCAGCGCTGGAGCGCGGCGTGACCTCCTATCGCTTCGAGGAGCCCGGGACGGTGGAGATGGCGTGTCACCTGCCCCGCCACTACGAGTTCGGGATGCGCGGCGAGATCACCGTGGTTGATGCCGCGCCGTAGCTCTCTGTGGACGAACCTCGCTGTGTAAGACGATTCGTGCTACGGTCGCTGCATGGGTGAGATGATCTCCGTCCGTCTGGACGACGAAGCTGAGCGGGCCCTGGCTGAGCTCGAAGCTACCGGGCTGTCCCGGTCCGAAGCCGTTCGGGCTGGCCTTCGAGCGGCCGCGCAGCGCTTGCGCGACCGCCAGCACCTGGCGGCGGAGGCGCGTGCGCTGCTTGAGGACAAACAGGACCGGGCTGAGGCAGCAGTCGTAAGGGACATGATGGAGGACCTGCGTGCGCCGTGGTGACGTCTTCCGTCTTCGACTCCGACAAGTCAAAGGACACGAGCAGCAAGGCGCCCGCTACGGCGTGATCGTGCAGTCCGACGCCCTCCTGACGCTGTCGACCGTCCTCGTTGCCCCCACGTCGCGCTCGGCGCGAGCCGCTTCCTTCCGTCCTGAGGTTGAGATCCAGCAGGCCACCACGCGGGTGCTCGTCGAGCAGACCGGGGCCGTGGATCACACGCGGCTCGGCGACTTCATCGGTCGCCTCACAGCCGGGGAGCAGTGGGGCGTCGACCTCGCGCTGAACACCGTGTTCGACTTGGGATGACAACCCGCGGGTAGTCATATCCGGCGTGGGCGGGTCTGCCACACGCCAGAGGAGATCCCCGGCTACCCCAGACCACGCGAGCCGGCTGTGCGCTGGAGGCGCCGTGTACTCGCCCGACGGCCTGTTCGGCAGGTGCGTCGCTCGCGCGGCGATGCAGCGACCCACCGGGGCCCTAGCCCGCGACCGACAGGCTGACCGGCAGCGCGCTCATCGCGGAAGCCGCGAGAATCTCCCCGCCCGCGTGAAAGGACTGGCCGCCGAGCAGGTCGCGCCATGAGCGGTTCGCGAGCTCAGGCGGCAAAAGGACGGCTGAGTCCTCCCAGCGCTCCCCCACCGGCGGGTCCAGGGCCGACCCCATGACGAGAGCAGGCAGACGCGACGCGACGGCGACCACCGCGCGGCCGTCCGGCGCGACGCGGGCGGAGGCGACGAGGCGATCGGCAAAGCGGCCCGACGCCTCAAGGGGCACGTAGCGCGCAGCCGGCGCGAAGCACTCCGGGAACTCTCGGCGCGCGCGGAGGGAGCGCGACAGCACCCACAGCTTGATCCGGCCGTCGCGGCGAGCGGCGAACAGCTCGGATGGATCGATGTCGGGGCCATCGATCTCAGCGAGCAGGCGCTCGCGCAGCGCCCAGTCGACCGGCCGGCGGTTGTCCGGATCTACCAGGTAGTCGCCCCACAGCTCCAGGCCCTGGTACAGGTCCGGTACGCCAGGACTCAGACAGCGCAGCAGGACCTGGGACAGGCCGGTCATGACCGCGATCTCCCCCGCGCGACGGGCGATCCGGCGAAGATCCTCAACGAACTCAGGCGAACGCTCAGGATCGAGCGCCGCCTCCGCGAACGCCGCCACGCCGCCCTCGAACGCCTCGTCGGGCTCGATCCAGCTCGTGCGCTCGCCCGCCTCCCGGCAGGCCTTGATCATGTAGTCGACGATCCGTTCGCGAAACGCAGCGTCGGGCAGGGCGTCCGGCGGATCCGGAGGCCACGCGCCCACCGCGGTCTGGTACAGCAGGTACTCAGTCGACGGGTCGGGGGCGGGGCCGTCAGGCGTCTGCCGCACCGATGGGCGATTGAGATCTCGCCAGCGTCGCGCGGCCTCCCCCCACGCCCCTGCGATCTCCGACAGCGCGGCGATGCGCAGGCGCACGTCCTCGCCGCGCTTGGCGTCGTGCGTGGCGGTGGTGATCATCCCCAGCGCGTGGCGCTCGCTGCGTTCGGCGTTGGCCACGTGAAACTCAGTTGCTGAGACCCCGAAGCGCCCCGGCTCACCGCCGACTTCGTTGAGCGCGACGAGTCGGCGATGGCGGTACAGCGCGGTGTCCTCAACGCCCTTGGCCATCGCCGCGCCGGACACCTGCTGGAAGCGGCGGATCAGCTCCAGATGCTCGGCGTCATCTCCCGCCTGCCCGCTCAGCGCGCGGGCCAGGAACGCGAAGAGGTAGTCCGGCGCGCCGCCGCCGGTCGCCGCCGCCTGCGCGGCTTGGAAGATGCGCGCCTGATCCTCGGCCTCGGCGTTGCCGGTCCACGGGTCGACATACGTTCGGTAGACGCCCAGCCAGGCGATCGTGGCGTTGATCGCCTCCAGGCACGCGCGATCGTCGACATCCCGCACGGACAGGTCCTGCTGACTGATATGCCACAGCAGTGCAGCCAGGCGGCGCGCATCGGCGGCCAGATCCCCGTCGAGGACCTCCCGCTTGCAGGCCCTGGCCAGTTCCGGCCACGCCAGGGGCACCGCGTCGAACTCTTCGGCCAGCGCGTCCAGCGACTCCTCCGCAGCGGGGTCGATGAACAGCCCGAGGACTTCGTTGGCGAACTCATAGCCCGTCGTGCCGGCGACGGGCCACGCGGGCAGCCGCTCGCCGACCGCCAGGATCTTCTCCACCGTGATCCAGACATCGGGGCCGGTCTCGTCGCGCAGCCGCCCCAGATAGCCGGCGGGATCAGCCAGCCCGTCCACGTGGTCCACTCGCAGCGCCGCGATGACGCCGTCGGCCACCAGCTCGAGCAGCCGCTCATGGGTCCAGGAGAACACCGTCTCGCGCTCGACCCTCACGCCCGCCAGCTCGTCGATGGCGAAGAATCGGCGGTAGTTGATCAGCCCTTCGCCGGCGCGCCAATGGACCAGCCGGTAGTGCTGATGCTCCAGCAGACCGTGCAGGCGCGACCAGCTATCGAGGTCGCCCGGCTCACCGTGAAGGGCCTCGATCGCGCCGCCGCGGGTCAGCGCTTCGCGCGTCGGCGCCGACAGCGGCAGCGACTGGTCCCGATAGGACAGGCGCAGCTGGCCGTCCGCCTCGACAACCCCCAGGAGCCCGGCGGCCAGCGCCTCCCCGTATGGCTCCGCCAGCACCGGCAGGATCACCTTGCCGGCCACGCCCTCGAGTGGCGGATCCCAGTCGACGTCGAAGAACTCGGCGGCTTCGCTGCCCGGGCCCTCAGCCAGCAGCCGCTCCCACAGCGGGTTCTGCGACGCGGCGGCCAGATGGTTGGGGACGATGTCGACGAGCAGGCCGAGGCCGCGCCCGGACGCCGACCTGCCCAAGGAGCGCAGCGCCTCCTCCCCGCCGAGGACGGTCGACACCGCGCGGGGGTCGACCACGTCATAGCCGTGCGTGCTCCCGGGCGCCGCTTCGAAGATGGGCGACAGGTACAGGTGCGTGATCCCGATGCGCTCGAAGTACGCGAGCCTCTTCTCGACGTCGGCGAAGGTGAGATCGGGGCCCAGCTGCAGGCGATACGTCGACCACGGGGAGGGTTCAGTCATCTTGCGAGTCGTCCAGGCGGCGCAGGAGCACCAGCGAGCGGGCAGCAGCACTGAGCTTGTCGCCGGTCTGGTAGACCGGGCCGGAGTCGAACGGTCCCGCCCGATCGGTGTCGAACACCAGCCCCCACGACAGGCCGTACCGGTGCGAGGGGATGGCGAAGGTGACCGGCTGGTGATCGGCGCTCATCAGGACCAGGAAGCTGTCGTCGACGACCGGGCGCCCGCGCTCGTCGCGCGCGCGGATGGCCTTGCCGTTGAGGAAGAACATCAGGGCGCGCGTGTGCCGCGACGACCAGTCCTCGTCGGTCATCTGCTCGCCGCCGGGCTGCATCCAGTCGAGGTCGCTGATGCCCCCGCGATCCTCGCCGTGGAAGAAGTGCTGGCGCCGCAGGACAGGGTGGCGGCGACGAAGCGCGATGAGCGCACGGGTGAAACTGAGCAGCTGGCGCTGGTCGGCGTCGAAGTCCCAGTCGTACCAGGCCAGCTCGTTGTCCTGACAGAACGTGTTGTTGTTGCCCAGCTGGGAGCGGCCGAACTCATCACCGCCGAGCAGCATCGGCACACCCTGGGACAGGAACAGCGTCGCGAGGAAGTTGCGCTGCTGCCCCGCGCGCAGCGTCAGGACCGTCGGATCCGCAGTCGGGCCCTCCACGCCGCAGTTCCATGAGCGGTTGTGGTCCTCGCCCGAGCGGTTGTCGTCGAGGTTGGCCTCGTTGTGCTTCTCGTTGTAGCTGACCAGGTCCCGCAGTGTGAAGCCGTCGTGGGCGGTGACGAAGTTGATCGAGGCGTAAGGGCGGCGGCCGTTGTGCGCATACAGATCCGAGGATCCCGACAGCCTGGAGGCGACCTCGCCCAGGCCGGGAGCCTGCCCGCGCCAGTAGTCGCGGATCGTGTCGCGGTACTTGCCGTTCCACTCGGTCCACAGCACCGGGAAGTTGCCGACCTGATACCCGCCCTCGCCGACGTCCCACGGCTCGGCGATCAGCTTCACCTGACTGATGACCGGATCCTGCTGGATGATGTCGAAGAACGCGGACAGCCGATCGACATCATGCAGCTCGCGCGCCAGCGTCGACGCCAGGTCGAAGCGGAAACCGTCGACGTGCATCTCTGTGACCCAGTAGCGCAGCGAGTCGGTGATCAGCTGCAGCACATGGGGATGACGGGCGTTCAGCGAGTTGCCGGTGCCTGTGTAATCCATGTAGTAGCGGGGGTCGTCGTCGACCAGGCGGTAGTACGACGCGTTGTCCACGCCGCGGAAGCTGAGGGTGGGGCCGAGGTGATTGCCCTCCGCGGTGTGGTTGTAGACAACGTCCAGGATCACTTCGAGGCCGACGGCGTGCAGGTCCTTGACCATCGCCTTGAACTCGTAGACCTGCTCGCCGCGTCGCCCGCGCGCGGCATAGTCGGCGTGCGGGGCGAAGAAGCCGATCGAGTTGTAGCCCCAGTAGTTGCGCAGCCCTTTCTCGACCAGGAAGTGGTCGTGCACGAAATGGTGGATGGGCTGGAGCTCGACGGCGGTGACGCCCAGCGACGTCAGATAGTCCACGATCGGGGGCGACGCCAGCCCTGCGTAGGTTCCGCGCAGCGCAGGCTCCACCTCGGGGTGCTGCATCGTGAGCCCTCTGACATGGGTCTCATAGATCACCGTCGAGTGCCACGCAGTGCGCGGATGGCGGTCGTCGCCCCAGTCGAAGAACGGGTTGGTCACGATGGATTTCGGCACGCGCGCGGCGCTGTTGCGGCGGTCCATCCGCAGGTCGTCGCGCCCCAGCGGATAGCCGAATAGCGCAGGGCCCCAGCGGACATCCCCGTCGATGGCCTTCGCGTACGGGTCGATCAGCAGCTTGGTCGGGTTGAACCGATGCCCCGAGGACGGGTCGTAGGGCCCGTGGATGCGATACCCGTAGCGCTGGCCGGGGCCGACGCCGGGGAGATAGGCGTGCCAGATGAAGGCAGTCGGCTCGATGATGTCGATGCGCCGCTCGTCGCCGCTGTTGCCGTACAGGCACAGCTCGACGCGTTCGGCGTGCTCGCTGAAGATGGCGAAATTGGTCCCGCGCCCGTCCCAGACGGCGCCGAGCGGATAGGGCTGTCCCGGCCAGACATTCACTCACCGGCTCCTGTCGTGCAGTTGCCATCGCGGTGCGTACAGTCCCCTGCATACCCGATCGCAGGTGAATCGACGGAAAGCTCTGCATGACCCATCCCGAATCGGAGCCGAGCGCACGCGCCGATGGACCTCGGCCGCCTGAGCGGACGATATGGGGTCCCCGCGGCCGCCGGATCCGCCTCCATGGCTGGCGGCATCCCGCGATTCTCAGCGCAGCCGGCCTCTCCTTGGCTGCCGGCTACGCCCAGTTCTCGGTCGCCGTGGCGCTGCCGGACATCGCGGCGGCCTTCGGCACCGTGCAGGAGGGCACGACTGTCGCAGCCGCGGTCGGGCTGTCCGCCACGACGCTGGGCATCGGTCTGGGAATCATCCGCCTGGCCTCGCTGGGCGCCCTGCCTCTGGCGTCGCTTGCGGATCGCCATGGGCGGCGCCGCGTGCTGCTCGGCTGCGCTGCGGTCGGGTTGGCGCTGACGGCACTCGGGGCGCTCAGCCCCAGCTACTGGTGGTTCGTGGCGATCTTCGCGCTCGGCCGCCCGCTGCTGTCGGCGGTGAACGCCGTCGCCGGCGTCATCGCCGCGGAGGAGACCAGTTCTGCTGACCGCGCGAAGGCCATCGCCCTGCTGGCCGCCGCCTACGGCACGGGCTCGGGCACCGCTGCGCTGACGCGCGCGGCCTTCGGGGGCGCGCTGGGCTTCCGCGGCCTCTTCGCGCTCGCACTCCTCCCGCTGCTCGCGCTGCCGCTGCTCGCCCGGTTGATCGAGGAGCCGGACCGCTACGAGACCCTTCGGGAGAGGGCTCGGCGCTCCCGATGGCGCGAGCGGGTGGGCCGTCTGGGCGCCGCCGGCGTTCGGGCGCGCATCCTGCTCATGGCAGCGCTGACCTTCGGGATCGCGTTCGTGACCGGACCGGTCAACAGCTACCTGTTCGTCTACGGCGAGCGCGTGCTGGGGATGGCGCCCAGCAGCCTCGCGTTCTCCGTGATCGCCGCCGGTCCAGTCGGGCTGGCGGGACTGCTGCTCGGACGGTGGGCGAGCGATCGCGTGGGCCGGCGCGGCACGGCCGGCCTCGGCCAGATGCTCGTGGCGGCTGCAGGCGCGCTGACCTACAGCGGCGGCCCCGTGCGGGCGGTCGGCGGGTACCTTCTCACCATCCTCGTCGCGTCGGCATATGCGCCCGCGGGAGGGGCGCTCGGCGCCGAGCTGTTCCCCACCAGCCTGCGCTCGACGGCGGCCGGGTGCTTCACCGCCGCCGGAGTCCTCGGCGCTGTGGGCGGTCTGGTCGCCTTCGGTGTGCTGGCCGATCTCCTGGGCGGCTTCGACCGCGCCGCGCTTGCTCTGGCCATCCCGGTGGCCGTCGTGAGCGGCCTGTACTGGCTGCTGCCCGAGACCATGGGTCAAGAGCTCGAGCAGTCCGCGCCCGAGCCTGTCTAGCGTCAGCGCTCGACGGCCGCCGCCCAGCTCTCCCCCATTCGAAGGCGCTGCGCGCTGGATGGATGGCTGAACCACAGCAGGTACACCCACATCGGCGGCTGAGGATCCGACAGGTTCGCCCGCGCGAGCGAGGTGTGCATCTGCAGGTAGGTGTCCGGGTCGGCGGTGAGGTTCAGCGAGGCGTAGTCCGCCGCCGCTTCGGCTCGCCGGCTCGCCCACGACTGCACCGGAAGACTTGCCGCGTTCAGGACGAGAATCGCCGCCAGCGCGACGACCGCCGCCCGAGGGTCCGCCGGCGACTCCTGGCCCCCCCGCCGTGTGCGCCAGCGCAGCAGCGCAGCCAGCGCATAGGCAACGGCGACCGCCCCGGCCCCGGCGAACAGCGTGTTGCGCAGCACATCGGCGTGCAGGTGGTGACCGAGCTCATGCGCGACGACCATCGCGACGTCATCGGGAGTCTGATCGGCGAGCAGCGTGTCCCACACCACGACCCGGCGGGTCTGCCCTAGCCCTGACACGTACGCGTTGTGCTTGGTGGTCCGCCGGCTCGCATCGGCCACCAGCAGCGTGTGGATCTCGGCGTCAGCGCGCTCGACCACTCGCTGGATCGCCTCGCGGGCCGGGCCGTCGGGCAGGGGCGCGGTGCGAAACAGCAGCGGCTCGAGGATCAGCGGCGAGGCGAACACGAGAACCGCGGTCAGGCCGGCAGCCGCGAGTCCCGCCAGCGGCGGCCAAGCGTGCGGGAAGCGCCGCATGAGCGCATAGCCCCCCAGCGCCAGCGCCCCCGCCGCCAGCCACGCCGGCGCGCGGGTGACCAGCCAGTCATAGGCCCACCCGCCCAGGCCGTGGGTTCGAAAGCCGTAGGCGCCCTCGTGGACATACGACGACCAGAAGGCCAGCGGCAGCAGCGCGACGTCGATGACCACGACGACAGCGAGCACCACCGCAGCCGCCGCGCGCGCCGGACGGGCGAGGCCGATCCGAGCGACGAGCCGGTTGCTGAGCCGCCGGCCGGCGGGAGTCAGGGCGATGACCAGCGGGATCGCCACGCCAGCGAGCAGCGCGACCAGCCCGACGACGTAGCGCGGCTCCCTGTACGCCCGCACCAGCTGAAGATGATCGGCATCGAACCAAGCGAGGGCGCCGCCGGGCGGCGTCAGCGAAGCGAGCGGGCGCACCAGGACCGCCGCGAGGCCGACGACGAGCAGGCCGACCGCCGCAGCATGCGCGCCGATGACCGCCGGCGCAGGCGCGCGGGACGGCGATTCGACCGACGTCTCAGCAGGTGCGAGATTCACCGCGCCCACGCTACCCGTGACCTGGCAGCGAGCCGACGCGGGTCACCCCGCCGCGGAGTCGCGCGGCGCGAAGCGCGTGCGCGGCGCGAGGCCGACGACCTGCAGCGCGCGGATCGCCCGCTCCTCGGCGACGTCGAACACGATCGCCCCGTCGGGCCGGTCCAGCAGGAACGTCACGATGCAGTCTCCGCACGCGTCAGTGTCGCGTCCTACGCACTCCGCACAGTCGATTCGCATCCCAGACCCCTCTGATCGGCAGCTGTGCCCACCGTACGACGAGCCTGTGACAGCCCTGCCCGCGAGCGGTGCTCTGTTAGCGTGGCCTGGCTTTGATCACAGGAGGACAGGTGGATCGAGGTGACGACACGGACGCCGGCGCCCTCAGCGACAAGGCGCTGGCCGCCCTCAACGCCACGCTGCTCGACATCGCCTCGCAGCGGGCCACCGCCCCGCTGCTGCAGCGGCTGGTCGACACCGCGCGATCGCTGGTCGGCGCCCGCTACGCGGCCCTCGGGATCCCCGACGGCGCCGGCGGCTTCTCGCAGTTCATCACCAGCGGGATGACGGCGAGCGAGATTCACGCGATCGGCCCGCTGCCCCGGGTGCACGGCATGCTCGGCGCGATGTTGGCGGAGACGACCCCGTTTCGCACCGTCGATATCACCGCCGATCCGCGCTTTCAGTACTGGCCGCCCGAACACCCCGTCATGGGTTCGTTCCTGGGCGTCCCGGTGCTGGCTGACGGCGAGGTCTCCGCGGCGTTCTACCTCACCGACAAGCAGACGGCCGCGGAGTTCAGCCTCGAGGACCAGGCCATGATCTCCGCGCTCGCCGCGCACGCTGGCGTGGCGATCGAGAACGCTCGGCTCTGGGAGCGGGCGCGCGAGGCGTCCATGACCGAGGAGCGCGATCGCATCGCCCGGGATCTGCACGACGCGATGAGCCAGACGCTGTTCAGCCTGCAGCTGACCGCCGCCAGCGCCGCCGACGCGATCGAGCGCGATCCCGCCGAGGCCGCTGCCCACATCGGCGTGGTCCGCGAGCTGGCACGTTCGGTCCAGGAGGAGCTGCGCTCGCTGGTCGTCGATCTGCGACCCCCGGATCTGGAGGCGGATGGACTCGCGGGCGCGCTGCGCAAGCACGCAGCGCTACTCGCCCGGGCGCACAGCCGCGAGGTGGTCGCAGACGTTGATCTGGCTCCCGTTCTCGATCCGCGAGTCGAACGGGATCTCCTGCGCATCGCGCAGGAGGCGCTGCACAACGCGCTGCGCCACGCCCAGGCGTCGCGCATCGACGTGCGCTTGCGCGCGGTCGACGGCGGCGCGGTGCTCGAGGTCAGCGACAACGGCGCTGGCTTCGATCCGAGCGACCGGGCGCTGCGGGCCACGCGCTTGGGCATCGTGTCGATGCGCCACCGGGCTCGGTCGGTCGGAGCTCGTCTGGAGATCGACTCCGCGCCCGGAAGCGGAACCACGGTCAGGGTCCGAGTCGGACGCCGCGATGGCTGAGCCGATCCGCGTGCTCGTCTGCGACGACCATCCGGTCGTCCGCCAAGGCTTGCGCACGTTCCTGTCCGGCCGCGACGGCATCGAGGTCGTGGGCGAGGCGGCGGACGGCGAGGAGGCACTGCGCAAAGCGCCGCACCTGCGTCCCGACGTGATTCTGATGGACCTGCTGATGCCCGGCATCGGCGGGGTCGAGGCGATCCGCCGGCTGAGCGCCGAGCAGCCCGAGATCGCCGTCATCGTGCTGACCAGCCTGACCGACGGCGACCAGGTGCTGCCGGCCGTCGAGGCCGGCGCGGCCGGGTATCTGCTCAAGGACGCCGACCCCTCCGAGGTCGAGCGCGCCATCCGCGCCGCGCACCGAGGCGAGGCGCTGCTGCATCCGAGGGCCGCTGCCACGGTGTTGCGCCGCGTAGCCAAGTCCGGCCAGCCCGACCCGCTGGCAGGGCTGACGGCGCGCGAGCGCGAGGTGCTGGACTGCCTGGCTCAAGGGCTCAGCAACCGACAGATCGCCCGCGCGCTCACCATCGCTGAGAAAACGGTGAAGACCCATGTCAGCAGCATCCTGTCCAAGCTGGGCGTGGAAGACCGAACGCAGGCGGCTGTAATCGCCGTGCGCGCTGAGCGAGAGCGCAGCGGCACCTGATCGTCGCGCTGGTGACCTAGGCCGAAAGACCGGCCCGGTCTCCGCCCTGGGGCGGATTCCCCGCGGTCAGCGCCGCCGTAGCGTCGGGTTCTCACCGATCAAGGACCAGGGGGCAGCGATGTTGCATCCCGACGAGGTGCGCGAGATCGCACTGCGGCGCCGCGAGCGCTTGCTGGAGGACGCGCGTGCGCTGCCGGGCCGGAGAGGAGCTTTCCGTTGGCTACGGCAATTGTCACAGGGGCGTCGCGAGGGCTTGGCCTCGCGCTTGCCCGACAGCTCTCCTCGGACGGCTGGCGGCTGGTTGTCGACGCGCGCGGCGCCCCGGCGCTGCGCCGTGCCGCCGCCGCGCTGGCGGGGTCCGAGCCGGTGCATGCCGTGGCCGGCGACGTCGCGGACGCCGACCATCGCCGCGCGCTGATGGCGGCAGCGGCGGATCTCGGCGGGATCGACGCGCTCGTGCTGAACGCCAGCACGCTCGGCGCTGCGCCGCTGCCCGCCCTCGCGGACTACCCGCTGGACGCGCTGCGGGAGGCCTTTGAGGTGAACGTCATCGCCTCACTGGCCCTTGTCCAAGCGGCGGCGCCGCTGCTGTCGCCCGGCGCCGTCGTGGTGTCGGTCACCTCCGACGCCGCCCGCGAGGCCTATCCGGGTTGGGGCGGCTACGGCGCCTCCAAAGCGGCGCTGGAGCAGATCACCGCGGTGCTGGCCGTCGAGCGCCCTGACCTGCGGGTCTATGCGGTGGACCCCGGCGACATGCGCACGCAGATGCACGCCGATGCGGTGCCCGACGCCGACCTGGAGGCGCTCCCGCAGGCCGAGGACAGCGTCCCGGGCCTGCTGCGCCTGCTGCGCGGCGATCTGCCGAGCGGGCGCTACCTCGCCGGCGAGCTCGCCCCAGCGGTAACCGCACGATGACCGCTCAGGCGGTCGCGGCCCGGCCGCTGTGGCGGCTGCCTGCGCTGCCGCCCGCCGTCCTCCCTCGGGATCGAGGTCTCCAGCGCGACGAGCTCCGGCTGCTCGTCGCGCATCGAAGCGACGGTCTGCTCGACCACCGTCGCCTGCGCGAGCTTCCCGACGTGCTGCGGTCCGGCGACATCCTCGTGGTGAACACGACAAGGGTGATCCCGGCGGCGGTGCCGGCGCGCCGCGACGACGGCGCCCAGCTGCGCGTGCACTTGTCCACACCGGTGCCCGGCGGCTGGTGGCTGGTCGAGCTGCGCCGCGCGGACGGCCCAGGCACCCTGCCGTTCGCCGACGGGCGAGCCGGCGAGGAGCTCAGCCTGCCGGCTGGCGGCGCCGTGCGGCTGCTCGCGCCCCACGCCAGCGTCCCCGGCGACGGGGTGCGCCTGTGGCTGGCTGCGCTGCGGCTTCCCGCGCCGCTGCACGCATACGTCGACGAGCACGGCGGCCCGGTGCGCTACAGCATCCACGGGCAAGCTGCCGACT
>DATKBU010000250.1:0-2293 GCA_035513815.1 Egibacteraceae bacterium | reverse complement strand
TCGTGGCGGGCGATGGACGACGCGTACACCTACGGGCTGTTCCAGGCCGGGTCGGTCGGCTGATCAGAAGCGGACGGCCTCGGGCTTGTGGCGGGCGAGCGCCTCGCGCAGCTGCGCGCGCGTCCGGCGGCCGCGCACACGCAGACGGACTCGCTGACCGTCGGACAGCACCGCGTGCAGATCCTTCTCGCCGAAGGGCTCCACGGCCGTCACCTGCGACCAGTCGTGAACACGGCCTCCGGCGTGCACGCCCGCGGAGCTGAACGGCAAGGGCCCCTCGAATGCGAACACCGGCGCGTGGGCGAACAGCGTCAGCGCCGACCACGCGATGAACAGTGCGATCAGCGCCGGCGACCGAAACGCCGCCGTGGCAAACGCGATGAGCGGAAGCAGCAGCGCGATCAGCGCGCGCGCGCTGTTGGGAATGCGCTCCGCTTCTGCCAGTAGACGCTCCAATGCCGCTCCTCGGGGTGAGCGCGTTGGGTGTTCGTGCGCGCGCGACTAGCCTACGGTCACACACTTGTGGACGAGGACTTGCTTATGCCCGCACCACGCCTGCGCTTCTGCCCCGCGCCCAGCGGCTCGCTGCATGTCGGCAACGCCCGCGCGGCCCTGTACAACTGGCTCCACGCGCGCCAGACCGGGGGAACGTTCGTGCTGCGCATCGAGGACACCGACGCCGACCGCGTCAGCGAGGAGTCCTACCAGGGCGTCCTCGACGCGCTGACGTTCCTCGGCCTGGACTGGGACGAAGGCCCCGGCCGAGTCGAGCCGCATGGCCCCTACCGCCAGAGCGAGCGCACCGCGCTGTACACCGCGGTTGCGGACGCGCTGCTGAAGGCCGGGCATGCCTATGGCGCATATGAGACGCCTGAGGAGCTCGCCGAGCAGCGCCGCGCCGCGCAGGAGGCGAATCTCCCGCCCGGCTACGCGGGCGGGCATCGGGATCTCACCGACGCCCAGCGCGCCGCGTTCCGCTCCGAAGGCCGCCAGCCCGTCATTCGGCTGCGGACGCCGGATGAGGGCACGGTGGCGTTCGATGACGCGGTCCGCGGGCCCGTCGAGTTCGCCTGGAAGGACATCAGCGACTTCGTCATCCTGCGAGCCGACGGCTCCGCGACCTACTTCCTGGCCAACGCCATCGACGACCTCGCGATGGGGATCACCTTGATCGCCCGCGGTGAGGACCTGCTGTCGGCGACTCCGCGCCAGCTGCTGCTATACGACCTGCTCACCCGTGACGGCCTTATCGACGGTGCCCTGGACGGCGCCGCGTTCCCCGCGCGTCCCAAAGGCGCGACGCAGCCCGAGCGCTTCGCGCACCTGCCGCTGCTCGTCGGCGCGGACCGCAAGCCGCTGAGCAAGCGCCACGGGTCGGTCGCGGTCGATGAGTTCCGCCGCCAGGGGTTCCTGCCTGAGGTGCTGATCAACTTCCTGGCGCTGTGCGGCTGGAGCTACGACGCGACCACCGAGCGGTTCACGGTCGACGAGCTGGTCGAGAAGTTCTCGTTCGAGCGCGTCGGCAAGAATCCCTCGTTCTTCGACACCGACAAGCTGCGCGCGCTCAACGGCGACCGGATCAAAGAGCTCAGCGACACGGAGCTGGCCGAGCGGCTTCAGCCCTATCTGGCTGGGGAGGGCCTGATCGCCCAGCCGCCGGCGCCGCGGCACCAGCGCCTGCTCGTCGGACTGGCTGCGCTGCTGCGCGAGCGCATCCAGACCCTCGCCGAGGCCGCGCCACTCGTGGCGTTCTGCTTCCGCGACGAGGTCGCCTACGACGACAAGGCCGTCGCGAAGCATCTCGGCGCGGCGACCGCTCCCGAGGTCCTGGATGCCGCCGAGGCCTCGCTCAGCGCGCTGGGGGAGTGGACCGGCGAGGCCATCCTCGCCGCCTTGGACGCCGTCGCGGGCTCGCTGGGCATCGGTCGCGGCAAGGCGTTCCAGCCGGTCCGGGTGGCAGTCGCCGGCACGGCGGTCAGCCCTCCGCTGCCCGAGACGCTGGCCCTGCTCGATCGCGATCTGGTCCTCGCCCGCATCCGCGCAGCGAAGGAGCTGGGCGCACGCTGACGCCCGAGGCGCCTTTGCCGGGGTCAGAGGGCGTTGCTATCCTCGCCGGAGCCCTTCCGGGGTGGTGTAATTGGTAACACGGCTGGTTCTGGTCCAGTTATTCAGGGTTCGAGTCCTTGCCCCGGAGCGAGCGGCACTCTGAGCTCACGCGGTCCCGTCGTCTAGTGGCCTAGGACGCCGCCCTCTCAAGGCGGTAACGCCGGTTCAAATCCGGTCGGGACTACCA
>DATKBU010000249.1:0-5147 GCA_035513815.1 Egibacteraceae bacterium | reverse complement strand
GCCAACTGCGCGATGTGCCACGGCGCCAACGCCGAGGGGATGATGGGCATGCATCCCGCGCTAGGCGGCGTGATCGACCGGCTCACCAGGGAAGGCGTCGAGGTGACCGTCCGCAACGGGCGCGACACGATGCCCCCGATGCCGGCGTTCGGCGACCGCCTGACCGGCGAGGAGATCTCCGACGTCATCGCCTACCTCGACAGCCTCCCGCCCGGGCCCCGCAACTTCGGCCCCGAGGGAACCATGGGCGAGGACATGCCCGGCGGGATGATGGACCGGATGGACCAGATGATGGGCGGCGACGGCGGCGGGCTCGCGGCCATGCTCGCCGCGCTGATCGCGCTGCTGGCGGTGCTGGTCGCCGCGGCGGTGATCGTCGCAGTGGTCGCCGGCCGCCGACAGGGCAGCGGCGTGCCCCCGGGCGAGTCGGCCCGCGAGATCCTCGACCGCCGCTACGCCGCCGGCGAGCTATCGGCCGACGAGTACCGGCAGCGGCGCACCGACCTCGAATCGTGAGGCGACGCGACGTGCAGTCTTTTCATGCGCTCCGGCGGGGGGCCGCGGCCGTCGGTCTCCTGCTCCTCAGCGTCGCCGGTTGCGCGCGACCTGCGCCGGCCGACGATCCCGCCGAGCTGGCGCGGGGAGCGGAGCTGTACGAGGCCAACTGCGCCGAGTGTCACGGCGGGGCGATCGGCGGCGACATCGCCGACATCCCCCCGCGGCACAACGCCGAGGGCCACACCTGGCACCACCCGGACTGCGAGCTCGTCGACATCGTGCTCAACGGCATGCCGCAGCGCCTCGACTTCCCGGAGATGCCGGCCCACCGCGACCGCCTCAGCGAGGACGACGTCAACGCGATCCTGGCCCACATCAAGACGTGGTGGACGCCCGAACAGCGAGCGCACCAGGAAGAGGTCACCGAGCAGGTCTGCGACTGATGCCGGCGCGCCATTCAACTCCCCTTCGCAGCGCGGCGGCACCCGGCATGTGCTTCTATCGGGTGCCTTGACTCCACAGGGTCTATAGCACCCACGGGCCCGGCAACTCCTCCAGTCGCGCGCGGGACCCTCATACAGCTCACGCCGACTTGCCGGCTCACCTGGACTGGACGCTCGGGTCGGCCACGCCGCCAGCTCGGGTGGTCACGCGGCCAGTTCGCCGATGTCCTCGTCTGCCAGGCAGAGCTTGCCCGTGGCTTCGTCGAGGATTCGGGCGGGTTGCGTCGTCGACGAGGTCGGCAAGGTCTTCAACCGGTGCGCAGGCGACGGCGAGCAGCATCGCCCCGGTGAGGGCGAGGCGCGTGCCGGCCTTGAGGCTCATCCCATTCCTGTCACCTGACGGATGTCAGCGTGCCGTATCGGTGACGCGGGATGGGTGATCGACGGCGAGATCGTCGGCGAGAGCCGGCAGGCCAGAGTCTCCAGCAAACCCGGGGCGGTTCAAGGAGCCGCTCCATCCGCCTCCGCCTGTCGGCCCGCCACGCCGGGTCGGTCCTCGTCAGCCAGCCGCACCGGCTGCGGCCTCACGCTGCTCGCGCTCGGCCATCAGCGCGTTCAGCCGCCGCACCAGCGTCCGCCTCCGGTCGTCGCACCCGCGGTCTACACTGCTCATCCAGCGCCTCCGTCAATCGATCGGAAGGCACGGCGAGGGAGCGGATAACTTCGCCGGCAACGCTCACGCGCGACCAGCGTTTCCGCAGGTCAGCACAGCGCTCGGACCCGTATGGCTACGGATCAGAAGGTCGGGGATTCGAATCCCTCCCGGCGCGCAAACCCCCCTGACCGGGGAATGTCGTCCCATCAGGTGCGGCGTGACGAGGACGCGCGGCACCTGCAGCTTCACCGCGGTGTGGCGGAAGGCGCGGACGGACACGCACACAGTGGCAATGCCCGCTGCTTCGAGCGCTCTGGCGACGGGTCCGACCGACCCGCGGCACACCGGTCAGGTGGCGACCAGGAAGGCGACGTCCACCTCGGGTGCTGCCATGTGCTCCGCCCACTGTGGGGCGACCTCCTTGCGCAGTCGCGTGTGCGGCGTCGCGCCGGTGGAGGCGTAGTGCTCGTCGGTCAACTGCACCCGCCCTTCGCTCGCCAGGGTGCGGAGGTTGGTCAGCGGAAACACCGTGTTGAGTCGCGCTCGGCGGTCTGTCGTTCCGACGTGATCCACCGACACGCAATGCGTACCCCGGGGTGGCGGGAAGTACGGGTTTGTCGCTGAAACTTGAAGGGGATAGCGGCTCGTAGGACGATTCCAACATCGGGGAGGCGGAAGATGAACGAAGCCCTCACCGCTGCGCTGACGGCGGCAACCGAGTTTCTTCCGAAGCTCCTCGGCTTCCTGGCGATCCTGGTCATTGGCTACTTGCTCGCGAAGATCATCGCAAAGGCCGTAAACAAGGTGCTGGAGCGAGTCGGGTTCGACCGCGCCGTTGAGCGCGGCGGCCTGCGAAAGGCGCTCGCGAAGTCGCAGTACGACCCCAGCGACATCATCGCCAAGGTCGTCTTCTATACGCTGTTTCTCTTCGTGTTGACCATGGCCTTCGGCATGTTCGGCGACAACCCCGTGAGTGACCTTCTCGCCAGCGTCGTCGCGTTCCTACCCAAGATCTTCGTCGCCATCCTTATCGTGGTTGTGGCGTCCGCGATCGCTGCAGCGGCACGTGAACTCGTCGTGGCGACGCTCGGAGGACTCAGCTACGGCAACATGCTCGGGAACCTCGCTGCGGGGGCAATCCTGATGGTCGGGATCTTCGCGGCGCTGAACCAGATCGAGATCGCGCCCGCAATCATCAACGGACTGTTCTACGCGCTGCTCGCTGTGGTTGCCGGTTCCGCGATCATCGCCATCGGCGGCGGAGGCATCCAGCCGATGCGCGAACGCTGGGAGAACACCCTAGCCCGCTACGACGAGGAGAAGGAGAGCGTCCGCCGCGAGATCCAATCGACCGACAAGGAAGATCTCAAGGCACACGCCCAACAGCGCAAGCAGCAATTTGCGGACTCGGGCTCCAGCGACTCTCCGACCGGCGCCACTGCGGCGCGTGACGTGAAGCCGACGATCCAGCTCCCCGAGGAGCAGACCACACGACGGAGACAGTAGCCGCTCACCACGAGGCTTGACGAGACGTATAGCCGCCAGGGCCCAGCACTACCTCGGCGTCCTCGGACCGGAAGCCGATCTCGCCTTCCACCACCAGTCAGGCCCGCGGCGCGTGGAGCTCACTCCGACAGCGGCGTCCACACCGCGGTGTCGGGATGGAACTGGCTCCATGCGAACCAGAAGGCCTGATGGGCTGGCAGCTGCGAGCCGCGGGCGGTGACGCGCAGCCCGTCACCGTCGGCGTGAGCCTCGACGTCGCCCACTGCGACCGCGCGCCCGGCTCGCAGCTCCGCCTGCGCCAGCGCGACGGGCAAGGCGATAGGCGTGCCGTCGGGAGCGATCACGCCGACCACCGGCTCCTGCACGGGCAGGCGCGGGTCTACCGGTCCGATCGGGAAGATGGGGCCGTCGTCGTCCCGCCCCTGAAGGGGGTCCAAGGGGTAGACGCGGCCGATGCCGCCGTCGGAGGCCACGATCCGGGTCTCGGGATGATCCTGCTTCCATGCTCCCCAGGTGCTCGTGACGACGGTGGTCTGCTCGAGCGTGACCCCGGCGTCGAGCAGCGGGCCCGAGACCGCGCGGCCGGTGAACGTATCGAGCACCGACTGCGTGCGCAGGTCGTACATCATCTTGTTCGACCGGATGAGCAGCCCCGAGGTCCGCAGCACCGGAGGGTCGAACTGCCCCGGCGCCGACTCGGTGAAGTACGCCTGGGCAGACCCGCACAGCGTGCAATAGGGGATCCCCAGCCGGCGGCCGCCGATGGTGATGTTGACCATCTCGTGGATCTCCATCTGATGCTTGGGGAACGCAACCGCCTCGTCCGCGACCACGACACCGAAGACGATCCGGTCGTCGGGGTACCAGTCGCCCTCTGAGGCCGGGATGAGCGCCGGGTCATCCAAAGCGGGGATGCAGCCGCGGGGACATCCCTCGGCGGCGCCCTCCGGCCGGTCGTCGATCGGCACGCCGCCCCAGCTGACCAGCCGCCAGTCGATGTCGGCGTCGGGGTCGGCGAAGAACGGCGCCCAGCCTGGTTCGACCTGGAGGAACAGCGCCGCCTTCAGCTCGCGGTAGCCGGGCCACGCGGGGAGGTCCCAGCCGATCAGGAGATCCGTGACTGCGCCCCACGAGGAGCGGCCGGGCGCCGCCACCTCGGCGCCGGTCAGGGCTTCGAACGCTGCTGTCAGCGCATCGCCGTCGCCTCCCGGCGCTGCGAAGCGCAGCAGGTCGGCAAGGAACCAAGCGGTCCGCGCGTCGCCGCTGGCGGCCACGGCGTCGAGCGTCTGCTGATCGAAGCCGCCGGCAAGGAACGCTGCGAGCAGATCGTCCAGCGCCTCGTCGACATCAGGGTCGAGGGGCCCAGACGGCGCCTCCGGCGCCGGCGGCCCGTCGCTGACCGGATCGGCGGGCTGCGCGGCCTCCGGCGTGCTCGGCGCGCTGCCGGCGAGCGCGAGCGCCAGTCCCAGGCCGACGGCCAGCGCCAGCGCGATCATCCAGCGGCGGAACCTCATCACACCCCAACGTAGGCGGCGCCCGCGCTTCCAGGCCGCTTGTTAGCGAAACTTAACGAACTGCCGCATGGGGTCGATGACCAGGCGGTGGTGGATCCCCAGCTGCGCGTGCGCGGCATCGCCGGTCTGCGGGTCGCCGACGCGTCAATCATGCCGACGATCGTGCGAGGCCACACCCACGCCGCGTCGGTGGTGATCGGCGAGGAGGCCGCTGACCTCATCCGCGCCGCAATCTGACCAGTGACCATGGTCAGCGGTCTGCGACCATGCGGCCATGAGCGAACGAGTGCTTATGGCCAGCGAGTTCAAGGCGCGCTGCCTCGCGCTGCTCGATCAGGTCGCCGAGAGCCGTGTGCCGATCGTGATCACAAAGCACGGCCGTCCTGTCGCGAGGGTTGTCCCGCTCGACGAGGGCGATCGCCGTCCGACGTTCGGCAGCGTCGCGCTCGTGGCGTCCGAAGACGAGGCGTACTACTCGACCGGGGAGGACTGGGAGGCCGGCGGTCGCTGAGAACCTGCTTCTGGACACGC
>DATKBU010000248.1:0-18397 GCA_035513815.1 Egibacteraceae bacterium | reverse complement strand
GTGTCGCCGCCGGCCGGATCTGGGCTACCGACCCAGGCGAACAGGAACATGTCATAGTCCTGGCCGGGCAGGCGCTCGCCGAACACGACCGCGGGCTCGCCGAAGTCGGCGTTGAGCTGCACGCCGATCTCCTGCAGCTGCTGCTGCATGACCTCGAAGGTCAGCTCGCGCAGCTCGTTGCCGGCGGTTGTCACGAACCCGAACTCGAGGCGGTTGCCGCCGCATTCGAAGATGTCGCCCTCTCCGCGAGTGCAGCCGTTCTCCTCGAGCAGCGCGATGGCGCCCTCCGGGTCATACGCGATCACGTCGGACCAGTTGTCCTGATACTCAGCCTGGTTGGTTACGTAGATCACGTTGTTCAGCGTCTCGACTGCCGGATCCATCGGGGCGATCAGCTGGCCGGCGAGGGTCGCACGATCGATCCCCATGCCGATCGCCTGTCGCACGAACTGCTGGTCCAGGGGAGGGACTTCGTGGTTGAAGTCCAGATGCTCCCACTGCGGGCCCGTCGAGACCTGGTATTCCGCGCCCTCGACCTCTTCGATCTGCTCGATCAGGTCGATCTGCGGCTGCGGATCCATGGCGTCCACTTCGCCGCCGCGGAACGCCTGGATCAGCGTGTTCACGTCCTCGATCGGACGGAACACCACGGTGTCCAGATGCGCCATCTGGCCCCAGAAGTTCTCGTTGCGCACGAGCGTGATCTGCTGGCCCTTCTCCCAAGAGTCGAAGATGAACGGGCCGCTGGCGATCGGCTCGCCCGTCTTCGGGTTGACGATCTCCTCGTTCCAAACGGTGTTGAAGTCCTCGCCTTCAAGGGCGTGGGCCGGCAGGATCGAGCCGTCCAGCGTGCTGAAGATGGTGCGCCAGGGGGCATACGGCCGCCGGAAGACGAATTCGACGGTCTTTTCGTCGATGATGTTGGTGCTCTCGACTTCATCGCACCCGGCGCGGCTGGTGATGTCGACTTCCTCGTCCAGGCAGACCTCGAGCGTGAAGACGACATCCTCGGAGGAGATCGGCGTGCCGTCGCTCCACACGGCCTCGTCCTTGAGCTTATAGACCACCGTGAACGGCTCGTCGCCGTCCCCGCCTCTGGTCTCAGGCTCTCCGTCGAGCAGCAGCGGCTCATAGGAGAAATCCGGGCGGATGCGCCACAGCGGGTACAGGACCGGGGTGACGACCTTGGCCGTGGCGAACAGGTTGCCCGCGGTCAGCATGTTGTTGAGGATCGCCGGCTCCTGCTCCAGGCCGAAGATCACGGTCCCGCCCTCCTGAGCGTCGCCGGGGTCTGTGGGGGTGCCGGTGTCATCCGGGGCCGTGGTTGCGTCGGTCGGGGTGTCCTCTGCGCCGGGCTCTTCGCCGGGTTGACAGGCTGTCGCCGCCATCGCGAGGACCGCCAGAATGAGCAGCCACCGAGATGGCCTGCGGATCATGTTCATCGCTTCTCCTCCAGACTTGGGCGCCGCAGCCGCCTCCGGGATCCCCGGACGTGCGACTGCCGCGCGGCAGGTGAAGAGAGCCTTGGCTCCTCCTTCTCCGGCCTTCCTATGACGCTCCTTGAGGTATCGAGCACATGTTGCCGACCACCGCGGCTTCTCTGGCCGCCCGACGGCGAACCAGACGAACCCTCCGCGATCCGCAGGAACCCTATCCTGTGACCTCGGTAGTATCGGGCAGCATGCCGCACGCCCCTGCGGCGAAAACCAATTCTCGGCGAAAATGCGGTTTCCTTGAGGTGCGATCTCCTCTAACGGGACGAACCATACCCGCCAAATGCCCTATGCGAGGTTGTAGCCTCAGAATCCGACCGCTTGGCCGTCCTTGCGAGGATCCGAGGCGCCGAGCCAGCCGCCCCCAGGTAGCGCCATGACCATCTGCGCGCCGCCGAAGCCGCCTGGCGGGGACGGGATCGCGATCTGGTGACCGCGGCGGCGGAGTTCGGCGACCGCGTCAGAATCAGCGCCTGCCTCCATAGCGACCTCAAGGCCGCGGTCCACCCGCCAGCGGGGCGCGTCGATCGCCGCCTGAGGATTCTCGCCAAGCCCGAGAACGCGCTCGCTGACCTGCACGTGGCCCTGCGCCTGCATCGGCCCGCCCATCACGCCGAACGCGGCGAACGGCGCGCCGTCGCGCGTGATGAAGGCGGGGATGATCGTATGGAAGGGCCGCTTGCTCGGAGCGACGACGTTGGGATGCCCCCGCTCGGCGGAGAACCCGATCGCTCGGTTCTGCAGGCTCACCCCCGTGCCGGGCACGACGATCCCGGACCCGAACCCGTGGAAGTTCGATTGGATCAAGCTCACCGCCCTGCCGTCGGCGTCCGCTGCGACGATCAGCACGGTCCCGCCGCCCGGCGGCGCGCCGTGGCCAGGCGACTGCGCCGTGGCCGGATCGATGAGCGCCGCGCGCCTCTTGACATAGCTCGGATCGAGCAGGGCAAGGGGATCCACGTCGAGCGCGCTCGGGTCCGCGACATAGCGGTGGACGTCGGCGAGCGCGAGCTTCATCGCCTCGATCTCGGCATGCAGGCGATCCGCAATCGGCGCGGACGCGAGATCGGATCGCCCCAGGATCTGCAGCGCGAGCAGCGCCGCGAGCCCTTGTCCATTGGGCGGGAGCTCGTGCACTCGGGCGCCGCGGTGCTCGATGGACAGCGGCGTCACCCAATCGCAGCGGTGATCAGCCAGATCCTCACCCGACAGCGCCGCGCCGTGGGCACGAGCATGCTCGGCGATCAGCTCAGCGGTCTCGCCGGTGTAGAAGTCGGCCCCAGACGTCCGCGCGATGCGGCCGAGCGTGCGCGCCTGATCCGGGAACGCGAAGCGCTCGCCCGCTCGCGGCGGTCGCCCGCCGCGCAGGAAGGCAGCGAAGTCAGGCTGATCCCGCAGGGCGCGGGCGGCGCGCGACCATGCGTCCGCCGTGATCGGCGAGACCGCGAATCCGTCGCGGGCATAGGCGATCGCCGGCGCGAACAGCGAACCGAATTCCAGCGCCCCGAAGCGCTCGGACAGTGCGGCCCAGCCTGACACCGCACCCGGCACGGTCACAGAGTCCCAGCCGAGCAGCGGGATCGCGCCGGCGGCGAGAAAGCGCTCAGCGTCCAGCGCGGCAGGGGAGCGGCCCGAGGCGTTGAGGCCGTGGAGGCGAGACCCGTCCCACACAAGCGCGAAGGCGTCGCCGCCGATCCCATTGCTGGTCGGCTCGACGACGGTCAACGCGATGGCGGCGGCGAGCGCCGCGTCGATCGCGTTGCCGCCTTCTGCCAGCATCTTCAGCCCGGCCTGGGCGGCGAGCGGCTGAGACGTCGCGACAATGTTGTCGGCGAGCACCGGCTGGCGGCGCGACGGGTGGGGCAGGGACCAGAACTCGCTCATCCTGCGGCTCCCTGGCGGGCGGTCCAATCAGCGTGCAGGCGAGCGTAGACGCCTGAGGCCGCGAGCAGGTGAGCATGCCGGCCCCGCTCCACGATCTGACCTTGGTCGAAGACGAGCACCTCGTCGGCGCGCTCTGCCGAGGACAGCCGATGCGCGATGGTGATCGACGTGCGCCCGCGCATGAGCCGCTCGACTGCGCCCTGGAGCCGTACATCGGTGGCCGGATCCACCGCGGACGTCGCCTCGTCGAGCACCAGCAGGTCAGGGTCTGCGATGAAGGCGCGCGCCAGCGACACCAGCTGGCGCTCGCCGACGGACAGCGACTCACCGCGTTCGCCCACCCGAGTGGCGGCGCCGCGCGGCAGGCCGCCGATCCAGTCTCTGAGCCCGAGCGCCGCGAACGCCGATTCCACTTCCGCATCGGACGCCAGCGGACGGCCGTGGCGCACGTTGTCCGCGATCGAGGCGTCGAACAGGAAGCCGTCCTGAGGGACCATGATGCTGCGCCGCCGCAGATCGGAGAATCGCACGTGACTGAGCGGGACCCCGTTGACGGTGATCTGGCCCACGGAGGGATCCATGAGGCGCGCCACGAGCTTGGCGAACGTCGTCTTGCCTGATCCGGTCTCGCCGACGACGGCCACGCGTGAGCCGCGTTCAATCGCGACGCTGATGTCGCGCAGAACGGGCGGCCCCGTGGGGTAGCGGAACCCGACGCCGTCAAAGCGGACTTCGATCGGTCCGGCCGGGATCGCTCGACCGTCCGGGTGCGGATCGGCCACGTCCGCGGGGGTGTCGAGGACACCGAGGACCCGCCGCCACCCCGCGATGGCGGTCTGCGCTATGTCGAGCACCTCAGTCGCGGACTGCACCGGTGAGACGAACAGCGTCACGAGGAACAGGAAAGCGACCAGCCGACCGGCCGACAGCCCCCACTCCGCGCCGAAGCTTGCGCCCGCGACGACGACCCCGGCGATGGCCAAGGCCGCGAACACCTCGCTGGAGGAGAACATGACCGCGGCCAGCCGTCCGGCTCGGAAGGTGGCGCGGAACTCGCGCTCCACCGCCTCGCCCACGCGGCGATCCGTCCGCTCCTGCAGGGCATAGGCCCTGATCAGGGGCGCGCCCACGACGCTCTCGCCGATCGCGGTCAGGGTCTCGCCAGCACGGACCCGCACCAGGTCGTATGCGTGGATCAGCCGTCGCTGGAAGAGCCGTAGCACGATCGGCATCGGCGCCAGCATGACCAGAACGACCACCGTCAGCCGCGGGCTGTAGATCGCCATCGCGATCGTCGACAGCACCAGCTGGCCGAGATCAACCACCAGAACAGGCCCGCCCCAGCGCATGAACTCGCTGATCGAGTCGATGTCGCCCGTCACTCTCGACAGCAGCGCGCCGCGGTGCTCAGCGGTGTGATGCAGCAGGGACAGATCGTGGATGTGACGGAACGTGCGCGCGCGCAGGTTCGACAGCGCCGTCTCGGTCGCTCGCGTCAGCCGGTAGGACATGAAGTAGCCCGCCGCAGCCGTCGCCGCCACGATCGCCGCGGCGATCGCGCTCGCGCGGATGATGGCGCCGACGTCGGGTCCGCCGGGGGCGTGCAGGCCATGGTCGATGATGTGCTGGATCGCGACGGGGACCACCAGGCGGCCGGCGGTCGCCGCCAGGGCGAAACCGAGCGTCAGCCCCAGACCGCGCCGGAACTCCGGGCTGAGCTGCAGGCCGCGGCGCAGCGTGCGCATTGCGCCCTCGGGCTCGCGCGCGGCCGGGACGGCCTGCCCGCCGCCCGCCGGTTCCGCGGTCGGATCCGCAGTCGAGGCGGCGCTCACGGCGCCTCCGGCGGATAGTCCGAGGCCCGCTCATAGGCTGTCACCAGCTGGGCGTAGGCGGGGCAGCGCCCCAGCAGAGCCTCATGAGCTCCCCGGTCCTCCACGCGGCCGCCGTCGAGATAGACCACTTCATCGCACAGGCGCAGCGCCGCGCTTCGATACGCGACCACGACGACGGTCGATTCTCCCGCCGCAGCCTCGCGCAGGCTCTTGAGAATGGCGGCCTCGACCGTCGGATCGACGCTGGAGGTCGCGTCGTCCAGCAGCAGCAGCCTCGGCCGGCGCACCAGCGCCCGGGCAAGGGCGATGCGCTGGCGCTGACCGCCGGACAGCGATGCGCCGCGCTCGCCCAGGACCGTGTCGTAGCCATCCGGAAGGCTGCGGATGAACTTGTCCGCCTGCGCGAGCTGGCAGGCGGTGACAACGTCTTCGTCGCTGAAGTCCTCGCCGAGGGTGATGTTGCCGCGCACCGAGTCGTCGAACAGGAAGGTGTGCTGGAACACGGCCGCCACGTCGCGCGCCAGCTGGCGGCGCGGCATCGCGCGCAGATCGGCGTCCCCCAGCCGAATGGCCCCTGCCGCGGGGTCGGCGAGACGGACCAGCAGGCTGATCAGCGTCGACTTGCCGGCGCCCGTCGCACCCGTGATCGCCGTCACCGATCCTGGGCGGATCGAGAGGGTCACATCCTGCAGAACCGGGGCGCCGGGATAGCCGAAGGACACGTTGACTGCCTCCAGGCCGAGAGGACCGATGGCGACGGGCAACCGCACGTCGCCATCAGCGCCGGTCAAGACCTCACGCGGATCCGGCTGCGCCCCAAGCAGCGGCGACAGGCGATCCCACCCGGCCACCGAGCTCGGGAGCTCCTCGAACAGGTAGCCGATCACGGACATGGGAAACGCGATCAGCGTGAACAGGTAGACGAACCGCACGACCTCGCCCTCGGTCAGCTGGCCCCCCGCGACGCGCAGTGCGCCTCCCAGCAAGATCGCCAGGGTCCCGATCCTCGGAAGGGCCTCGATGACCGGGCTCATCATCGCGCGCAGCCGGCCGAGCGAGACCAGCTCGTCGCGCAGACGCTCCGCTGCCTCACGGAAGCGCTCCGCCTCCTCGGCCTCGCGCCCAAGCGTCTTCACAACCAGGGCGCCATCGAAGCTCTCGTGCGCGACTTCAGCCAGGCTCCCGCGCATGCCCTGCACGCGAGCCGCGGGGCGCTCGGTGGCGCGATTGTAGGCCGTGTTCGCCACTGCCATGAGCGGCCCGAGCGCGAACGCGACCGCGGCCAGCAGCGGGTCGGTGACCAGCAGCGCTCCCGCCGCGAGGATCAGCAGCAGCAGCGCCCCGACGGAGAACGGGAGGGGCGCGATCGGGCCGAACAGCGCCTGCACGTCCGCCCCCGCGTTCGACAGCAGCTCGCCGGTTGGATGATCGCGATGCCATGCCAAAGGCAGCTGGTGGATCTGGCGGGACACTCGCTGGCGGAAGATCGCCTGCAGTCGCAGCTGCATATAGCCCGCGACCGCTCTGCGGGTGACGATCCCCACTGCCTTGAGCAGTGCGACGCCGATGATCGCCCCGGCAGCCGCCGCGAGCGCCGCCGTAGCAGCGCGCCCCTCGTCGAATGCGGGGATGATGACTGCGTCGGTGACGCGTCCCAGGACGAACGCGGCGGCGACGGTCATCAACGCGTACAGAGCCGATCCGGCAACGGCGCCGGCGAACGCCCTCGGCTGTGTTCGAATCGCCATCGCGAGGATGGACATGCCGCGACGGACGACGCGGCCTGTGGGCTGCGTGTCGGTCGCCGTCGAGGGCGCGACGGAGGGCTGCACGGACACGGGCGGGCTTTCGCTTCAGGGTCAGCCCACGGACAATAGCGACTCGGCCGCCTGGCGGCCGCAATCGCGGCGAGGCGAGATCACAGGGGGTTCGGAACGCTCCAGTCGATCCCTGCCGCCTCGCAGCGGGCTCGCGCGCGCCGCATCAGCTCGGCCTGGCTGTCCAGCGGGGTGTCGCCGTCGCCGGGGAAGCGCCTGGCCCAGGTTCCGTCGGCGTGCAGGGTCCACGCTTGGACGTTGTCCGCAAGCATCAAGTCCATGACGTCCCGGAGCTCGTCCCGCAGCCCTGGGTGGCGGATCGGCGCCATAGCCTCGACCCTCCGGTCGAGATTGCGCGGCATCCAGTCGGCCGACCCGATCCAGAAGTCGTCGGGGCCGAACTGCATGATCCGGCCGTGCTCAAGCAGGCGCCCGACGACGCTGGTGACGCGGATCCGGTCGCTGACGTCGGGCACTCCGGGCCGCAGCGCGCAGATCCCGCGCACGATCAGATCGATCCGCACCCCAGCCTGCGACGCCCGGTACAGCTCGGCGATGAGCGACGGGTCGAGCAGCGCGTTCAGCTTGAGGCGGATCATGCCGTCGCGCTGCCCGCCGGCGTGCACTTCGATCTCCCGCCGGATCAGCTGGCGAATCCGGTCCCGCAGTGACGCCGGCGCGATGAGCAGCTGTCGGTAGGTGTCCTGTCGCGCGTAGCCGGTGAGAAAGTTGAACAGATCGGTCACGTCTGCGCCCAGCGCCGGATCGCACGACAGCAGGCCGAGGTCGGTGTACAGGCGCGCGGTCGCCGGGTTGTAGTTGCCGGTTCCCACGTGGACGTAGCGGCGAATGCCATCGCCCTCACTGCGAACCACCAGAGAGGTCTTGGTGTGGGTCTTCAGGCCCACAAGGCCGTAGACGACGTGGACCCCCGCCTTCTCAAGCGCCCGCGCCCACGAGATGTTGGCCTCCTCGTCGAATCGCGCCTTGAGCTCAACCAGGGCCACCACCTGCTTGCCGCGCTCGGCTGCGCGGATGAGCGCGCGCACAATCGGGGAATCGCCCGAGGTGCGGTACAGCGTCTGCTTGATCGCCAGAACATCGGGATCTTCGGACGCGGCGGTGATGAAGCGCTCCACCGTGCTGGTGAAGCTGTCAAACGGGTGGTGCAGGAGCAGGTCCCCGCGGCGGATCTCAGCGAACACGTCGCCGGGCTGGCTCTCCTCGTCCGGGACCAGCCGGGGGTGGGGGACAGGCGTCCAGGGCTGCCAGCGCAGACGGGGCAAATCCAGGTCAGCGAGCTCGTCGACATCGACAAGAGCCAGCAGACCCGACACGCGATAGACGTCGAGGTCATCCACGCCGAGCTCGTCCTGAAGGACGGCGAGGATGCGATCGGGCATGGCATCCGCCACCTCGAGGCGCACCACAGCCCCGAAGCGCCGACGGCGCAGCTCCTGCTGGATCGCGAGAAGAAGGTCCTCGGCTTCGTCCTCCTCCAGATCGAGGTCGGCATTGCGGGTCACGCGGAACGCGTAGGACTCGACAATCTCCATCCCGGGGAACAGCCGGTCAAGCTGGGCGGTGATGAGCTCCTCCAGGGGCACGTAGGCGCGCCGCGAGGCCAGCGGCACGAACCGGGGGAGCACGCCCGGCACCTTCACTCGCGCGAAATGGCGCTGGCCGGTCTCTCGGTCTCTCACCGTGACCGCCAGCGACAGGCTGAGATTCGAGATGTACGGGAACGGATGACCGGGATCGACGGCCAGCGGCGTGAGGACCGGGAACACATGCTGGGCGAACCATCGGTTGAGGTGGTCTCGGTCCTCGGCGTCCACCTCCGCGATCGACAGCACCGACAGACCGTGGCGCGCGAGCAGCGGCACCAGCTGATCGTGCAGGCAGTCGGTCGCGCCCTCGATCATCGGCCGAACGCGCTCAGAGATCGCCCTCAGCTGCTCAGCAGGAGTCCGTCCGTCTGGGGTTCGGCGCGCGACGCCGGCCTCGACCTGGCGCTTGAGTCCTGCGACCCGCACCATGAAGAACTCGTCGAGGTTGTTGCTGAAGATCGACACGAACCGCAGACGCTCCAGCAGCGGGACCCTGGAATCCGTTGCCTGGGCGAGCACACGGCGGTTGAACTCAAGCCAGGACAGCTCGCGGTTGAGATACAGCTCGGGCGCCTCGACGTCGGGCGCGCCGACAGCGCGGGGCGAGAGGGCCGCAGGCGCACCGTCCACCTGCCGGTCGACAACACCCCTCGTCTCCAGCTCGCTCACTGGGCCCATCGTAGTCAGGCTGGCGAGAGCAGGTTGCGAGCGACGACGGTCGGCCGATGCATCGACCGGTAGCCGACGGAGTCGAAGCGCACAACGAGCACGTCGCCCTGGATTCGCTGCACCGCCCCTGCGCCCCATTCGGGATGGACGACCGCGTCCCCGGGCGCGAACGGCCCGCCCCGGTCCGCGTCGATGCGCTCCTGCTGCGCGTCGAGGTCCCACTCGTCGGGCTCGCGACGCTCCGCCGTGCGCAGGCAGTTATCGCAGCGCAGGCACAGCTCCGCCGGGTACTCGTCGCCGAGGTAGTTCAGTAGGTAGCGCCGCCGGCAGCTGGGCGACTCGGCATAGGTCGCGACCATGTCGAGGCGGGACATCTCAATCTGGACCTGGATCGCCTGATGCGCCGCGATCTCCTCCATCGCCTCGGCCGGGTCGCCTCGCCAGCGCAGGCCTGACTTGTGCCGCACGAAGTAGCCGAACCGGTCGAGGTCCTCGATCAGCGAGGCAGCGCCGGACCGGGCGACCTCGGCAGCCTCGCAGACGTGCGCGAGCGCCTCTGCCTCCGGCATCGCCGAGTCCAGGCCGCTGAGCACGTGGACCATCTTGGCGACGGTCGGCTCGGAGGGGCGGCTGCGGCGGTGAAGGTGCTCGTGGACAGCCCGATCCTCGGGCCGATACAGCAGCACGCAGTCGGCCGGCAAGCCGTCGCGTCCTGCGCGCCCTGCCTCCTGCCAATAGGACTCCAGGGAATCCGGCATCGTGCGGTGGATGACGGCGCGGATGTCCGGCTTGTCGATCCCCATGCCGAAGGCGCTGGTGGCGCACAGGACATCAAGATGATCGTTGAGGAACGCATCCTGCACCTCGTCGCGAAGGCCTCGCTCCATGCCGCCGTGGTAGTGACCCGCCCCGACCCCTAGCTCGAGCAGCGCCAGCGCCGTCGCCTCCGACTCGCGCCGGGTGGTGCAATACACCACCGCGGGCGTGGGGATCTCGGCGAGCAGCTTGGCCAGCTGTCGCTCGCGCCGATCGGGATCCGTCACGCGGACAACGCTGAAGTGCAGGTTAGGGCGATCGAAGCCGCGAGCCACCAAGACGGGGTCGCGCAGCTTCAGCTCCGAGGCGACATCATTGCGCACGGCCTCTGGGGCGGTTGCGGTCAGTGCGAGGATCGGGGGACGGTCGCCGTCCGGGCGCCTGCCTGACCCCATCACCTCGGCGGCGGACGCCAGATCTCGGTAGGCCGGGCGGAAGTCGAATCCCCATTCGGAGATGCAATGCGCCTCGTCCACACAGAACAGGTCGATCGGCGCATCGGCCAGCGCAGCGCGCACATCACTGCGCCCCAGCTGCTCGGGAGTGGCGAACAGGAAATCAAGCCGCCCCTCGCGCAGGTCATCCAGGAGCCTCTCGCGCTGGTCGCCGCGCACGCTTCCGGAGATCGACCCCACTCGGTGCCTTCCGCCGGCGGTCAGGCGGCGCACCTGGTCCTGCATCAGGGCGATCAGGGGCGTGGCGACGATCGTGACGCCGTCCAGCAGCAGCCCCGCGAGCTGATAGACCAGCGTCTTGCCGCCTCCGGTCGGAAGCACGGCGACGACATCGCGGCCGGCGAGCACTGCTTCTAGGGCTTCCCGCTGACCGGGCAGGAAGCTGCCGAGCTCAGGGAAGTGCGCCTTCAGCGCAGAATCAACGCGGCTCAGAGAAGCCTCCATCAGTAGGCGACGCGACCCCCGCCTGCACCAGGGGCTGGATGAGCATCGCACTGTCCAGGCTGCGCTAAACGCGACCCCGGCTTTCTGAAGACTTTCTCTGCCAACGCGGACCCCTTCGCTACTCTCGCTGGTGTGGACAGATCACCGTCTCGCTGGCGCCTTCAGGTCGCGGGAGCGCTGTCCGCAGCGCTCGCCCTGGGGATCGCGGAGCTGCTCGCGAGCGTGGTCCCGAGAGTCAGCTCTGTCGTCGTCGCAGTCGGCGCCGGCGTCATCGATCTCGCTCCGCCCCGCTTCAAGGATGCCGCGATCAGCCTCCTCGGCACGGCGGACAAGCCCGCGCTGATCCTGGGCATCGTCGTGCTTACCCTGGTCTTCGGCGCAGGGCTCGCACGTCTGTCCGCCCGGAGCGCCTCGCTGGGAACTCTCGGCCTGATCGTGTTCGGCGCGCTGGGCGTCGCGGCCGCCGCACGCGATCCACGCGGCTCGGCGATCGCCGCGGTGGCAGTCATCGCGCCCGCCGTTGCGGTGGGCGCCGTCGCGCTGATCAGGCTGGTGCGCAGAGCGCTGGAGGCGGACGCCGAGCGCGCGTCGGTGGTGGAAGGCCAGCGCGCGTCCGCGGAGGCGGAAGGCGAGCGCGCGTCGGTGGTGGAAGGCGAGCGCGCGTCGGCGGCGGCGGAAGGCGAGCGCGCGTCGGCGGCGGATGACACCGCGCGCGAGTCGGCTTCCCGCCTGTCGGCGCGCACCGAATCCACCGACCGTCGGGCCTTCCTGCGGCTGGCGGTCAGCGTCGCGGCTGTCGCCGCAGTGTCTGCGGCGGGGAGCCGGATCTCCTTTGAGCGCCGCACCGTCGCCGCGAGCCGAGCGGCGGTCCCGCTGCCCTCGCCCGCGCAGCCGGCGGCCCCGCCTCCCGAGGGCGCCTCGCTTGACGTACAAGGGATCAGCAATCTGGTCACGCCCAACGACGACTTCTACCGGATCGACACAGCGCTGGCGACACCGCAGGTCGACGCTGGCGACTGGCAGCTGCGTGTCACGGGCATGGTCGATAATCCGCTCGCCCTGACCTATGACGAGCTTCTGGCGATGCCTCAGGTTGAGCGCTACGTGACCATCGCGTGCGTCTCCAACGAAGTCGGCGGCAATCTGATCGGCAATGCGCTGTGGACGGGCGTGCCGCTGCGCGAGCTGCTCGAGCGCGCCGGGGTTCAGCAGGGGGCCACGCAGATCGTGGGCCGCTCCACCGATGGGTTCGGGTTCACCGCAGGCTTTCCGACCGAGGCCGCGTTCGACGGCCGTGAGGCGCTGGTCGCCGTCGGGATGAACGGCGAGCCGCTGCCGCCAGCCCATGGCTATCCGGCCAGGCTCGTGGTCGCCGGGCTGTATGGATATGTATCGGCGACGAAGTGGCTGCGAGAGATCGAGCTGACCACGTGGGAGGGCTTCGACGGCTACTGGGTTCCGAAGGGGTGGGCCAAGGAGGCGCCGATCAAGACGCAGTCGCGCATCGATGTTCCCGGCCGCCGCCAGCGCTCGGCGCTGACCGCCGGCCCGCAGGCGATCGCGGGCGTCGCCTGGGCGCCAAACGTGGGGATCGTTAAGGTCGAGGTGCGGATCGACCGTGGGCTCTGGGCCGAGGCGCGGCTCGCCGAGTCGCTCGCGAAAGACACCTGGCGCCAGTGGGTCTACGAATGGGACGCGCCGCCTGGCGAGCATGAGCTGCAGGTGCGCGCGACGGACTCGACCGGCTACACCCAGACCGAGGAGCGAGCCGCGCCGGCGCCTGATGGGGCGACCGGCTATCACACGGTCCAGGTCAGCGTCAGCTGACCCGGGTTACGGGCTGCGCTCCGCGATGTCTGCTATTGAGCGGGGACCTCCCGCCGCAGCATCGACCAGATCTGGAGGTCGTGGAATTCTCCACGGTTGAACCAGCAGCTGCGCATCACACCTTCCAGCGTGTAGCCGGCCTTCTCGGCCACTCGCCGCGACGCTTGGTTGTCGGGGTGGATGTTGAGCTGGACGCGATCGATTCTCAGGCGGGCGAACAGGTACGCCGTCAGCAGCCCCACAGCTTCGGTCGCGTATCCCTTCCCGCGGTGGTCGGGCCCGAAGACGAGGTAGGACAACTCGTAGCCCGTGAGATACGGAGTGATGGGATAGAACTCGATCTCCCCGACGACTTGGTCGCCCGGGTCGATCATAAGCAGCATCCCGTCATCGGAGCCCCAGAACCCGTCCTCGTCGAACTTGCGGCGAAACACCGGCTCCGCCTGGAGTCCCACAGGGAAGTACGAGCCCCTGTGCTCGAGGGCGTTCAGCTGCACGTAGAGGTTGTCGAGATCCCGTTCCCGGACGGTGCGCAGATGCAGGCGGTCCCCTCGCAGCATCACTGATCCTTCGCGGCTTGCGGTTGCGGCCGGGTGGCTCGCGGCCTCATTCAACACCTATCTGCCGAGAGTGACCGATCGTTAGATTGACGGGATGCACGACGACGACGGCTACTTCGACGAGCGCATCGCGGCCAGGTACGACGAGTCCGCAGCGGACATGTTCGACCCGCGCGTCGTCGAGCCGGCCGTCGATTTCCTCGCCGGCGCTGTCGGGGGCGGACGCGCGCTCGAGCTGGGAATCGGAACCGGCCGGATCGCGCTGCCGCTCGCGCAGCGCGGCGTCGCGGTGCACGGGATCGAGATGTCGAAAGCGATGGTCGCCCGGCTGCGCGTGAAACCAGGCGGCGAAGATATCGGCGTGACGATCGGGGACTTCTCAACGACCGCGGCGGACGGATCATTCTCGTTGGCGTACCTGGTGTTCAACACCATCCTGAACCTGACGACGCAGCAGGACCAGATTGCGTGCTTCCGTAACGTTGCGAGGCACCTCGTGCCGGGTGGCTGCTTCGTCCTCGAAGTGGAGGTTCCCCAGCTGCAGCGCCTACCGCCGGGCGAGACGATCCGCGCCTTTCATGTCAGCGAGACCCGATGGGGCTTCGACGAGTACGACGTGGCGGCCCAAGGGCTCACGTCGCATCAGTTCGAGATCGTCGACGCAAGGGTCGAGCGCCTGTCAGTCCCATTCCGGTATGCGTGGCCCTCGGAGCTTGATCTGATGGCACAGATCGCCGGGATGACACTGCGCGAGCGCTGGGGCGGCTGGCAGCAGGAACCCTTCACCAGCGAGAGCCGCACCCACGTGTCGGTCTTCCAGAAGCCGGCCTCCTAGGCCGGCGGGGAACCACCGAGCTCACCCGCCAAGCCCTGGCCCGCGCCGCCGCGGTCCGGTTTATGGACGTTGCCCGAACTGCCGGGGTCCTCTGATACCCCGACGGTGGACAGCAGGACCGGCGAACCGGCGCGGGGCATCAGCTGGTCGGGGCGCCGATCGGCTCGTCGTCTGTGTGGTCGACCCGCAGATCCTCGAGGTTCGGCGGGCCGGCGCTCTCCAGCACCTGCGTGATCTGCTCGCCGATCAGTTCGTCGCGCTCAAGCAGGGCGTCGCGCAGCGCCTCGACGAGATGACGGTTGCGTTCGAGCATGTCGTGGGCTCGCTGCTTCGCCGTCGCGAGCAGCGCGTCGACCTGAGGACGCGTCACCGGGTCAGCCAGGACGCGTCCCACAAGGTTCGTGTCGTTGAAGGCGCTGTTCTGCACCGCGGCCAGCGACACGAGCGAGCCCGCCATTCCCGATTGCCCGACGATGTCGCAGGCGATCGTCGTGGCCGCGGCCAGGTCCCCGCCCGGGCCGGTGCCGGCTTCACCGAACCACAGCTCCTCGGCGACCATGCCGCCCATCGCGATCTCGACGAGGGCGTGCATCTCGCGCTTGGAGCGCGTGTAGACCTCGTCGAGGTCACCGTGCGCCAGCAGGCCCAGTGATCCCTTGCGCTTGACGATGCTCAGCACCTCGAGGCGGCGAGTGCCGCCCAGGTAGGCCACTGTGGCGTGCCCGGCCTCGTGGGTCGCCACCGTGCGGCGCTCGAGATCGGTGTACGGAACGGGGTTCTTCAGCCCGACTTCGCCGGTCAGGCGAGCCTCCTGGACCTGCGCCCAGCCGAGTTCGTCATTGCCGGCCTTCAACGCCAGGACAAGCGCCTCGTCAAGAAGGTGCTCGATCATGACCGGCGTGTAGCCCAGCGTCTGGCCCGCCAGCTCCTCGCGACGCTCTTCGCGGTCCAGCTCGGCGGCGTGTGCCTTCTTCGACAGGAAGTAGTCAATGAGCTCGCGACGAGCCTGCTTCGCGGGGAGCTCGAACTCCAGTCGGCGGTCAAATCGCCCGGGGCGCAACAGCGCAGGGTCGAGGCTGTCCGCGCGGTTCGTGGCCGCGATGACCAGGATGTTGTTGTAGATCGGCGCTCGCTTCTGCAGCTGGCGCTGCGGCGGCAGATAGGCGTTCAGCGCGGCCGCGAAGGCGTTCCAGAAACGGTCTCGCAGGGGCGGAGTGTCGAAGGACTGAAGCTGCACGAGCAGTTCGTTGACCACTCCGCCGGTTCCCTCGCTGCTGCCGAACTGCTCGACTCGCATGCCGGCTTCAGGCTCGCCGGCGCACGAATGCGCCGCACGGGGGAGCGGAGTCGCGTTGACGCCGTTGCGCGTCATCGCGATCGCGTCGATTTCCTCGATGAAACCGATCGCTCCGCCTTCTCGCATGGCGGCACGTCGCAGCGCGCGGAAGTATGCGCGGATCTTGCGGGCTGTCGCGCCGTACCACATCGACTGGAAGCTGGTTGCCGACACGAACAGGAACGGGACCCCCGCCTGCCTCGCCATCGCCTTGGCCAGGTGCGTCTTACCCGTCCCGGGCGGACCTTCGAACAGCAGTCCTCGGCGCGGACGTCCGCCCAGGCGGTCGCGGAACATCGCATAGCCGAGGAAGGTGTTCAGCGTCTTGACGACCTCGTCGACGATGGTGTCCAGGCCCTTGACGTCATCGAAGCTGACGTCGATCTGCTCCGGCCGGAACAGGGTGTGCGGCGACCGGCCGCTGGCCAGCGGCATGGCGACGACCGCGATGAGCACCACGATGATCATCAGCGGCAGGACGTACAAAATCGGGTCTTCTGGCATGTTCGGCAACGCGAGCACATTGAACGGCGCGCCGCTGAGAATGCGCCACCACAAAAAGCCGGCCGGCACCGACAGGACAAGCAGCAGGGTGCGCAGGCGGCCTTGCCGTCCGCGCTCTCTGGCTGCCCCGACGTCGGCCCCCGCCGCTTCGATCAATGAGCCGCCGAGCCGCGCGGCGACCGATCCCCCGTCCCCCATGTGAATCCCCATCATCTGTCTCCGCGGAGCTCTGCCGCGCTTCCGCCCAGCGCGCCGGCCCCTCGCCTAGGCTCAGTGTGCCGCATCCGCGGGCAGAAGACTACTGTAGGTAGCCAGAAAGTTTGCTTGGCAAACGCCTGGCCGGCGAAAGAGCGCATATGGACCAGCCCAGCTGCGGCAACCAAGCAGGCGAGCTGTGCCCCAACTGCTGGTCGGCGATTCTCCGGCAGGAGGCCGCGCATGGCCGCTGCGACGAGTGCGGGTGGATCGGCAAATGCTGCGAATGATCTCGCTCTGCGAGGGGATGTAAGGCCGCGAGAGCCTCGGAGGACCGGGGCGACTGAGCGGAAGGCAATGCAATGGGGATTCTCGCCTGGATCATCTTGGGTCTGCTGGCCGGCCTCATCGCGAAAGCGGTGATGCCGGGTGACGACCCTGGCGGAATCGTGGTGACCATGCTCATCGGGATCGTGGGCGCGCTGCTCGGCGGCTTCCTCGCCTCCGCGCTGTTCGGCGCCAATCCCGTCGACGAGTTCTGGTCGCTGAGCACATGGGCGACCGCCATCATCGGTGCGGTGATCTTGCTCGCCTTGTATCGGATGGTGGCCGGCGGCCGGCGAACAACTATGCGCTGAGGCTGCCGGGACGAGTTCAGCCCGCGCGGAGTGCGCGCGGGTCAGGCCAGCTTTCGGGCGGCGGCGCCAAGGACGAGGGCGCCTGCCGCCGCACCGGCCACGGCGCTCTTGTGAGTCGCAGCCCACAGCTGGGCGCTGCGGGGCTTCGCCCGCACATCGAACGCGCCGTGGGCGCCAGCGTCGACCTCTTCGTCTTGCGGCTCGTCGAGGTTGTCGCGCCAGCGAGCGAGGTCGACGAAATCGTCGCGCTGCTGACTGTCGAATCCGGTCGCGCCGAGATAGCGGTCAATCAGCCCCGGGGCGAGGCTGTTCGCTACGCGGGTCAGCACGGTCGGCGCGCCCACGTTCAGCTCCCGCGGGCGATGGTCGCCAGCCCAGACGATCGCGCGGGCCGCGACCTCCGGCTGGAAGATCGGCGGAACTGGCTGAGGATGGCGCGGGAGGCGCGTTCGGACCCAGCCGAACTGGGGTGTGTTGAGCGCCGGCAGATGAACCATCGAGACGGCGACGCCTGCTTTGTCGTGCAGCAGCTCGGCGCGCAATGATTCTGTGAAGCCCTGCACCGCGTGCTTCGCAGCGCAGTAGGCCGCCTGCAGCGGGATTCCGCGGTAGGCGAGCGCTGACCCCACCTGGATGATGACCCCCTGATCCCGCGGCAGCATCGCGCGCAGCGCCGCCAAGGTGCCGTGCACGGTGCCCAGGTAGGTCACGGCCGTCACCCGTGCGAACTCTTCAGCTTTGGTCTGCCTCACGGGCGAGAACACGCTCGCCATCGCGTTGTTGATCCAGATGTCCGGGGGGCCCAGCTGCTCGTCGATCTGCTCGGCGGCGCGCTCGACCTGCTCTGCGCTTGCGACGTCGGCCAGAATGGCCAGCACTCGAGGGCTGCCCAGCTCCTCCGCCTCTCCGCGCGCGCCGTCCAGGCCCTTGCGGCCCCTCGCGAGCAGCGCCAGGCGAGCCCCGCGGCGAGCATATTCCCGGACCACGGCGCGTCCGACACCCGCGCTCGCGCCGGTGATCACGACGACCGGTGAGGTATCGCTGCCTGTGATAGTCATGGCCGTTGGCTACCCTCGTCATGGGTGCGGCTAACGCCTTGGGTCGGTTGCGCGCATGGTGCTGAATGTCCCCTCAGACAGTGGTCTCACAGGCACCGTGTGTGGTGTTTCGGGCAATTTCTTGTATCAGGTTGCAGGTCGCGCGGGTCTGAACGAAGGTGGGGAGGGGGAGGAGAAGCGGGATGGGGGATCTGATCAAATCGGAGCGCGCGGCCGGCCGGGCGACGGGCACCGCGGCGGCGGTCGCGATCTTGGCGCTGCTGGGCCTTCTCGTGCTGTCCATGCCGGCCAGCGCGCTCGTCGATCCGGAGGGGGCCATCGAGGACGTCGAGGACATCTTCGACCCGGACCCGACGACCGACCCGGACCCGACGACCGACCCGGACCCGACGACCGACCCGGACCCGACGACCGACCCGGACCC
>DATKBU010000247.1:0-9489 GCA_035513815.1 Egibacteraceae bacterium | reverse complement strand
GGAGCTGGAGGGACTGCCGGCGTTTCGCCGTCACGGCTCGGCGAACGCCTATGTGGAGGGCTGGGCGCTGTACACCGAGCGGCTGGCCGACGAGATGGGCCTGTACTCCGGTGACCTGGAGCGGCTCGGCATGCTGTCGTTGGACTCATGGCGCGCCGGCCGGCTGGTCGTCGACACGGGGATCCACCACTTGGGGTGGACCCGGGCCCAGGCAGTGGCGTACCTGCGTGAGAACTCCCCGCTGGCGCTGAACAACATCGACAACGAGATCGACCGCTACATCTGCTGGCCCGGCCAGGCGCTGGGCTACAAGATCGGCCAGCGGGAGATCTTCCGCCTGCGCGCTCGCGCCCGGGCCGGGCTTGGTGCGGCGTTCGACATCTCCGAGTTCCATGACGTGGTGCTCCGGCACGGGGCGCTGCCGCTCGGCGTGCTCAGCGGTGTCGTGCACGATTGGATCGTTGAGCTGTCCTCGGATGCCTCGGCGCAGCGGTGAGCTCGCCCGACGCTCACGCTGCGGATTCGGTCGACGTCAGCGATCGCAGCCGCCTGCTGAGCGAGCGCTACGACGTCCAGGCGAGCGCGTATCGGCTGCACTGGGAGGATGCGATCCGGACGCACAGCACCAGGCTGCTCGACCAGATGCAGCTGGCAGGCGCCGCACGCGTGCTGGATCTGGCCTGCGGCACAGGCTCGCTGGCGGACGAGCTGCATGCCAGAGCGCCGGCTGCGGCGATCATCGGCGCCGATCGCTCATTGGGGATGATCCAGCTCGCGCCGCACCCCCTCCGCGTGGTCGCCGACGGCCACCAGCTCCCCTTGCCCAGCGGCGCATTCGATGTGGCGGTGCTGGCGTTCGCGCTGTTCCACCTGCTCGACCGCTCGTCGGGCTTGCGCGAGATCCGCCGCTGCCTGAAGCCTGGCGGCCACTTAGGGCTTACCACGTGGGGAACCCCCGACGGCCGATTCCCTCCGCGCGCGGTGTGGGAGGAGGAGCTCGAGCGCCAAGGAGCGCCGGGCCCCGATGACCTGCCTGTGCTGTCCGACTACACCGGCATCGACACGCCCGACGGGCTGCAGCAGGTGCTCACCGATGCCGGATTCTCTGACCTGACAGTGTGGACGGGCTCGCTCGCGCTGGTCAACTCGGGTGAGGATTACCTGGCGCGCGTGACCTCCATGGGGGCCGACAGTCGCCGATTCGCCGCCCTGCCAGCCGACCGGCAGAATGAGGCACTGCGGCGCGCCCGCGCGCGGCTGGCGGAGCCCGACGACGCCTTCACCGACGAGTCCGAGGTGCTCTACGCCATCGCGAGCTCGCGCGCGCCGGACTCCAGCGCCAGCAGGAACCGCTTGCGCTCCAACCCCCCGCCGTAGCCGGTCAGGCGGCCGTCTGCGCCGATGACGCGGTGGCACGGCACGATGATCGGCAGCGGATTGCAGCCGTTGGCCGCCCCGACTGCGCGCGCGGCGCCGCGAGCGCCCACGCGGGCGGCGAGCTGCCCGTAGCTGCGCGTGAGGCCGTACGGGATCTCGGCCAGCGCCTCCCACACGCGCAGCTGGAACGGCGTGCCCGTCGGGGCGAGCTGCAGGTCGAAGGTCACAGGCTGTCCGCTCCAGTAGGCGTCGAGCTGCGCCAGGACAGCCGCGAAGGGCCGGTCGTCGCGCTCCCACTCGGCGGCGACGGCGCCGTTGGCTGGCGCGCCGCCGCGCTCTGGGTCGGGGAACCGGATGCTCGTCAGCCCCTGGTCGGTCGCGGTGAGCGTGAGCTCGCCGACCGGGCTGGGTGCAGTGGTGTAGAGGGTCGTCATGCTGCTGCTCCTTGCTCGAAGTCGAGACTGGCCCACAGGTACTGCAGGGCGTATGACCGCCACGGCCGCCAGGGCCGGGCGAGCTCAGCGACCGCTGCCGGATTGCCATCACCGCCGGCGCGCTCGATCGCCCGACGCACCCCAAGATCGGTAGGAAGGAACACGTCCGGATCTCCCAGGCCCCGCATCGCGACGTACGACGCCGTCCAGGGGCCCACTCCCGGCAGCGCCTGCAGGCTCTGGCGGGCACCATCGCGATCCGACCCGGGATCGAGGGCGAGGCGCCGATCGGCGACCGCCTCCGCCAGCCGTCTCAGGGCCGCCCGCCGGGCCGCCGGCATGGGCAGCGCCGCGTCCGGCGCCTCAGCGATCTCGACCGGGGTGGGAAAGACGTGCGTCAAACCTCCATCGGGCACTGCGAGCGGCTGGCCGCTCCTCGTGGCGAGGCCGCCGAGGATCGTCCGTGCGCCGGAAACGGAGATCTGCTGACCGACGACCGCCCGCACGGCCGCCTCGAACCCGTCAGGGCAGCCGGGAACGCGTCTGCCCGGCCCTCGGTTGATGATCGGCCCCAGCAGCGCGTCCTCCGCCAGCGCCTCGTCGACCGCTGCGGGGTCGGCGTCGAGGTCGAGCAGGCGGCGACAGCGCTGGACCGCCGGTCCGAGATCGCGCAGATCGCCGAGCCGCAATGTGGCACGCACATGGTCGTCCTGCGGTGCCAGCTCGACGACGGCTGCGGCGCGGGGCAGGCCGAGCGTGCGGCGGTAGGCGCCGCCGACGACCTCCTCGACGCCGCTGACGGCGCGCGCCGCGAAGAACTCCACAAGCCCGGCGGCGTGCAGCGGCGGCCGGTATGGCAGGCGCAGCGTCAAGGTCCCCGTCGATCTGGCGTGCCCGTCGGCGGCGCGCTGGCGCAGCCGCGAGGGAACGTCGGCAAAGACCGCTCTGACCGTGTCGTTGAACTGGCGGACGCTGGCGAAACCGGCGGCGAAGGCGATATCGGCGAAGCGCAGATCGGTGGTCTCGATGAGGATGCGAGCCGTCTGCGCCCGCTGTGCGCGCGCCAGCGCCTGCGGGCCCGCGCCGACTTCGGCGACCAGCTGCCGGTGCAGGTGCCGCTCGCTGTATGCCAGCCGCTTGGCGAGCCCGGCCACACCTTCGCGGTCGATCACTCCGTCGGCGATCAGGCGCATCGCGCGCGCGGCCACGTCGGAGCGGGCGTTCCACTCAGGCGAGCCGGGCGAGGCGTCAGGACGGCAGCGCTTGCACGCCCGGTAGCCCGCCGACTGTGCGGCCGCTGCGCTGGGATAGAAGGAGACGTTGGCGCGCTTCGGCGTGATGGCCGGGCAGCTGGGACGGCAGTAGATCCCGGTCGATCGGACCGCGGTGATGAACCACCCGTCGAAGCGCGCGTCTCTGCTCTGCACCGCTCGGTAGCAGCGGTCGAAGTCGGTGATCATGATGCCAATGCTCGCACGTGCGCCACGGCGACTCTAGCGGTTATCGGACGCGGCGCTCGACAGCGCGGTGAGAGAAGACCAGACCGAATCGGGGGGTGTTGCTCGAACATATGTTCGGTTATCCTAGCCCTCCGCTGATCGAGTGAGCAAGGAGCGCAGTCGTGAGCATCCGGCGAGTGGGATGCCTGCTGGTCCCTCGCTTCCCGCTGGCCTGCGAGCTGGCCGAGCGCCCGGAGCTGCTAGGGAGCCCTGCCGCCGTCGCCCAGCCCGACACGCCGAAAGTGTGGTGCGCCTCGCCGCTGGCCGAAGAGGCCGGCGTGGCGCCGGGCCAGCCACTGCGGGAGGCGCTCGCGCGCTGCCCGGGGATGGCGGTCGTCGAAGGGCGGCCAGCCCGCTACGACGAGCGCGCCGAGCACCTGCTCGTGTCCCTCGAGCAGGCGGTGGCCGGTGTGGAGCCCGGGCCGCAGGGAATGGCCTACATCGATCTGGCGGCCGCGGCGCGCAGCCAGGCTGATCGCCAAGCGCTGCAGGAGGCGCTGCTAGCGGTCTCGCCACTTGATCTCGGTCCCAGACTGGGGGTGGGACCGACCAAGTTCGTCGCGCTAGTCGCCGCGCACGAGGCGAGGCCGAACAGCGTCCAAGCGGTCGGCGAGTCGCAGGCGCCGGCGTTTCTCGCCGAGCGCTCGGTGCGCATCCTGCCGGTGTCGGCCGAGATGCGCCGGCGCCTGCTGCTGCTCGGCATCGACACCCTCGGGGCGCTGGGCGAGCTGCCGCGCAGCGGCCTGGTCGCGCAGTTCGGCCCGGAGGGCGGGCGCGGATGGGATCTGGCGCGCGGCGCACACGAGCCGGTGGTCCCTCGCCCGGTCCAGGAGCGCCTGGTGGAGCACCTGCGCTTCGAGGAGCCGCTGGCCAGCCGCGAGATGGTGCTGGTGGCCGCCGAGCAGGCGCTGAACGCGGCGCTGCGCCAGCCAGAGCGCCGCGACCGCGCCGCCCGCCAGCTGGCGCTGCGCATTGAGATCGACGGCGGCGGGCGCTGGGAGTGCGTGGTGACGTGCAAGGAGGCACGCGTGGATCGCCACCGGCTATGGCTGGCGCTGCGCGGGGTGCTCGACACGGCGCCGTTGCATGGACCGGTGCAGGCGCTGTTGCTTGAGCTGCGCGGGCTGACCTCGCAGCGCGGCTGGCAGATCGAGCTGCTGCCTGCCCGCTCGGCGCGGCGCGAGCGCCTGGAGGAGACGCTGCGCCAGCTCAAGGCGCAGTATGGACGCTGCCCGGTGGGCCGCGTGGTGCAGGTGGAACCATGGAGCAGAATCCCAGAGCGCCGCCAGGCGCTGATCGACTTCGATCCCTGATGGTTCTGCCAGCAGGCGCTGGCCGGCGTCGATCCCTGAACGCCCCACCGACGGACGCAGGCGACCGGCTTCGATCCCTGAACGCCCCGGCGCGGGTCCAGGTGCAGGCCGGGCCCGATGACGCGCCGCGAGCGCTGTGGCTCGGACGGCGGCGGGCGGTCGAGGCCATGCACGAGGCATGGAGGCTGGACGACGAGTGGTGGCGGCCTCGGCCTGTATCCCGCCTGTACTACCGAATCAACCTCGATGACGGGCGGATCATGACGGTGTTCCACGATCTGGTGGACGACTCGTGGTGGACCCAGCGCGCATGACCTACGTCGAGCTGTCGCTGCGCACCAACTACTCCGTGCTGGAAGGGGCGTCGCACCCCGAGGAGCTGATCGGGAAGGCGGCGGCGATGGGCTATGCGGCGCTGGGGATCACCGACCGGGACAACCTCTACGGGGTCATCCCGTTCGCCCAGGAGTGCCACCGCCTCGGCATCCGACCCATCACCGGCGTGGACCTGACCGTCGGCGATGCCCCGGCCGCCGCCCCGCGCCACCGCCTGACGCTGCTGGCGAAAGATCGTCAGGGCTACGCGAACCTGTGCCGGATGATCAGTCTGGCCAGCGGACACGCCGAGGCTTCCCAGGCCGATCGGGAGCGCCGCCGGCGCGATCCGTGCCTGGCGCGGGCGCGCCTGGCCTCCCACGCCGAAGGCCTGATCTGCCTGACCGGCGGGCGCGACAGCGAGGTCACCGCCTTGCTGGAGGCCGGCGATCGGCGCGGAGCCGAGGAAACGCTGCGCCGGCTGGCCGGCGAGTTCGGCGCAGAGAATGTCTACCTCCAGCTCACCCACAACCTGGTTCTCGGCGACCGGGCCCGCAACCGCGCGCTGGCCAGGCTTGCGGGCAGAGCCGGCGCGGGAATCGTCGCGACCGGCGACGTCTGGTACCACGAGCGCTCGCGGCACCGGCTGCACGACGCACTGGTGGCCATCCGTCACCGCACGACGCTGGAGTCAAGCCACCGGCTGCGCAAGCCCAACAGCGAGTTCTTCCTGCGCGCCCCGGCCGAGCAGGCGCGCCGCTTCGCCGAATGGCCTGAGGCGGTAGGGGCGACGGCGGAGATCGCCGAGCGCTGCTCGTTCGACCCTACCGAGGATCTCGGCTACCGGCTGCCCACCCCGCCCGTGCCCGAGGGCCACTCCCCCGACACCTGGCTGGCAGCGCTGTGCGCGCAGGCGATGGAGGCCAAGTACGCCCCCGAAGAGCAGGCGGCGGCCCGCGAGCGGCTTGACGAGGAGCTTCGGCTCATCGCCCACCACGGCCTGGCCGGGTTCTTCCTCGTCTACCACGAGGTGCTCGAGCTGGCAGTCCAGGTCGCCGCCGAGGTGCGCGGCGACAGCCCTCGCGGGCGGGTGAAGATGTCGCCGGGGCGCGGCCGCGGATCCAGCGTCGGCAGCATCGTGTGCTACCTGATCGGGCTGTCGCACATCGATCCGATCCGCAACAACCTGTTCCTCGGCCGCTTCCTCAACGAGGAGCTGACCAGCCTGCCCGACATCGACCTGGACTTCCCCCGCGAGATCCGCGAGCGGCTGTTCGAGCGGGTCTACGAGCACTGGGGCGCGGATCGGGCGGCGATCGTGGCGATCTTCCCGCGCTTCCGCGCGCGCAGCGCCATCCGCGACATGGGCAAGGCTCTCGGGCTGCCGGCGACCGAGCTGGACCGACTGGCCAAGCTCAGCGAGGGCTACGGCTCATCCCGCCATCTGCGCGAGGAGATGCTGCGCGCGCCGCAGTTCGCGCCGCTGGTCGACGCGCCGGGCTGGCGCGAGCTGATCGAGCTGGCCTACGAGGTCGCTGACTTCCCCCGTCACCTGTCCCAGCACGTCGGCGGCATGGTGATCGCCTCCGAGCCGCTGATCGACTGCGTGCCGATCGTCCCCGCCGCCTGGCCGGGGCGCTACTTGTGCCACTGGGACAAGGACGCGGTCGACGACGCGCGCATGGTCAAGATCGACTTCCTGGCGCTGGGCATGCTGTCGCTGGTCGAGGAGTGCCTGGATCTGGTCTATGACCAGCACGGCGACCAGGTCGACCTGTCGCGCATCGACTTCGACGATGCGGCCGTGTACGACCGGATCTGCCGCGGCGACACCGTCGGGGTGTTCCAGATCGAATCGCGCGCGCAGGCCGGCATGCTGCCGCGCACCCGACCGCGCAACCTCGACGACCTCGCCGCGCAAGTGGCGATCGTCCGCCCCGGGCCGATCATGGGCAAAGCGGTGCACCCGTTCGTGCAGCGCCGCCAGCATCCTGAGCTGATCGCCATGCCGCACGAGTGCGTGCGCGAGGCGCTGGAAGAGACACTCGGCGTCGTGCTCTACCAGGAGCAGGTGACGCAGGTGGCGATGGCGATGGGCGGGTTCACCGCCGGTGAGGCCGAGTCGTTTCGCCGGGCGATGAGCCGCCGTAGCTCCGAGCACGCGCTGGCCGGCTACGAGCAGCAGTTCATGGTCGGCGCGGCGCAGCGCGGCGTGTCGCGCGAGGTGGCCGCCGAGATGTTCGAAGCGCTGGCTGGCTTCGCCTATTTCGGGTTCCCCAAGAGCCACGCGACCGCGTTCGGGCTGCTGGCCTACCAGTCGGCATGGCTGAAGGAGCACTACCCGGCCGAGTTCTACTGCGCGCTGTACAACAACTGGCCGATGGGCTTCTATCCCCCGCATGTGCTGACCAACGACGCGCGCCGCCACGGGGTGGAGATCCTGCGGCCGGACATCTACGCCAGCGCGGCGAAATGCACCGTGGAAGACGGCGCAGTGCGCCTGGGCCTGGCGCAGGTGCGCGGCCTCGGCGAAGGAGCCGCGAAAGCGGTCGTGGACGAGCGGGACCGGCGCGGGATGTTCCGCTCACTTTGGGATGTCGTGCAGCGCACAGGGCTGGACCGCGAGGTCACCGAGAACGCGATCCAGGTCGGGGTCTTCGACAGCTTCGGGCTGGGCCGCCGCGAGCTGCTGTGGCAGCTGGGGCTGTTCGGCCTGGGCCCGGGCCGTGTGCGCATGAACGCCCCCCGCCAGCTGCGCCTGGCGCTGCCGACCGACCAGGACGAGGTTCCGTTGAAGGACTTCTCGCCGTATGAGCGCATGGCCGCTGACTACCAGATCCTGTCGCTGTCGCCTGACGCGCATCCCATGCGCTTTCTGCGCATGGACCTTGACGCCCGGGTTCGCTCGACCCGCCAGCTGCTCGAGGCCCGCCCCGGCTCTGTCGTGGAGACCGCGGGACTCGTGGTGTGCCGCCAGCAGCCGAGCACCGCGAGCGGCACGATCTTCCTGCTGCTGGAGGACGAGGACGGCATGGCCAACGTGATGGTCTCGCCGTGGCTGTATCAGGCCAACCGCATGGCGGTGCGCACCAGCGCCTTCCTGCGCGTGTCCGGCGTCATCGACGCGCATTCCGGCGACGTGCCGATGATGCGCGCCCGTTCCATCCATCCCCTGCGCACCGCCGCGCTGAGCACGCCGGCCGGCAAGAGCTGGGGATGACATGATGACTCGATGCTGATCCGCCCATGCCGCCCTGAGGAGATCGCAGCCGTCCTGGATCTGTGGCGGCTGGCCGGCGCAGAACCCAGCGCCACGGACGACGAGCGCTCGCTGCTCGCGCTCATCGAACGGGATCCGGACTCGCTGATGATCGCGCTGTCTGACGGAGAGATCGTCGGCACGCTGATCGCCGCATGGGACGGGTGGCGCGGGCAGATGTACCGGCTCGCTGTCGCGGCCGCTCATCGCCGACGCGGCATCGGCCGAACCTTGGTCGCGGACGCCGAGCGGCGCCTCGCCAAACTCGGCACCCGTCGCGTCAACGCCTTGGTCCTTGGCGAGACCGACGGTGCCATCGCCTTCTGGGAGTCCGTCGGCTATGTCCACCACCGGGGCATCCGACGGCACGTCCGAACGCTTCCCTGACCGGCGGCCGCTCGCACCACTGCTCTCGCTCCCCCGGGGAAGGAACGGACGTCCCGGATCACGTCCCGCCCGTGGGTCGTTCTCATCCCTCTCCCTCGACGTGCAGGCCCGTTCCCGCCTGGCGAGACCGGCTCCCGGCGAGGACAGCGCGGCGGCTGCCGATCGCAGCGACAGCGCCCACGGGCAGCGCCTGGGCGATGCTCAGCCCGACGATCATGCGGGTGGCGGGAGCGGGCAGAACGCCTGAGATCTGGGACGCGCCGAGCAGCGGAAGGTACAGCAGCCCGGCACCGAACAGCAGCGCGGCCGACCCGATTCCCAGCGCCGCGAAGCCGCCCTCGCGGGCCTGAGATCCGCGCAGCGCGCCGAAGGCCGCGAGGCCCACGAAGACCCCTGTCTGCCCGACGCCGAGCAGACGGCTCGCCAGCGGCAGGGGCGCCTCGAGCAGCGCATGGGCGACATGGACCAGGTTCAGCGCGGCCACCGCTGCAAGAACCACGGCAGCCGGACGCACCAGGCCCAGCCACCGTCCGTCGGATGCGGGGCGCCGGCGCAGACCGGTGAGCGCCGGCGCGGTCAGCGCCAGGCCGGCGAGGACCCATGGCCAAGGGCTCGGCCCCGGGATCCACCGCAGCTGCCCTCGCACGACGAGCTCCTGGCCGCCGTGCAGATACGGGACCTGCCATTCGCGGTTCACGACGGTCTCCCGGGCTGGGTTCTCCGCGACGATGGGAGGCAGATCCGGCGACATCCAGTGGATGCGGTGGTCGTGCCAGGCGGCCCGCGGGGCGTCGGATCGCTTCACCCAATCGGGCTCAAGATCCGCGCTCACCCCCGCCGGGGGCGCAGTCCGCATATAGCGATCGGCGTTCTGATATGGCGCCGGCGAGTTGCGGTTCTCCCAC